>JADGHD010000300.1 GCA_019689615.1 Frankia sp.
GCGTGGAGGCGGTGGTCGTGCCGGCCGGCGGCGCGCGGGCCGTCCGGGCGCTGGCCGGCCGGGCTCGTGGCCGCGGGGAGGGCTCCGCTGATCGGGCGGGCGCTGGCGTTCGGGCCGCCGCGCTGGCCGGTGGTCGTCCGCGCCACGGCCGGGCCGTCGGGATCCGGGTCGTTGCGGCCGCGGCGTCCCCGAACGCCGCAGCGGGTGGCGCCGGCGTCGTCCCCGCCGGTCGCGGCCGGCCTGTCCTCGGCGCGGGCCCGGCGCAGCCACATCGTGCGCGGACGCAGGTCCGGCAGCCGACGGGAGATCATCACCGCGGCGATCGCCGGTCCGGCGACGTTCGCGGCGTACCAGGCGATCAGATGGGCCG
Source organism: Frankia sp. (assembly GCA_019689615.1). Classification (GTDB taxonomy): domain Bacteria; phylum Actinomycetota; class Actinomycetes; order Frankiales; family Frankiaceae; genus Pseudofrankia. The sequence goes on from JADGHD010000300.1 coordinate 371, forward strand.
CGGCCACCTCCCGGCCGCCGCCCTGGTGCGCGGCCAGCCGCCCGACGGCGTCGGCGAGCACCTGCCGGTCAGCCAGCGTGGCGCAGCAGACCCAGCGGGCCGAAGCGGCGCCCCGTCCGTCCCGCCCGCACCGTCCACACCGTCCGCACCGTCCGCCCCGCTCGTCTGGCTCGTCTGGGTCGGCCCCGGGCAGCCAGCCCGCCTCGGCCAGCACCGCCCGCCGCGGCGCCAGCACCTTGTCCATCAGCGCCAGCGAGCCGGCCAGCGCCTCGGCCACCGGCCGGTCGGACCCGGCCGCCCCGACCGGCACCGGTGCGGTCGGCTGGGATGAACTGGGGGATGCTGTGCCGAGCAGCCGGCCGGCCCGGACGCGGCTCAGCGGGCGCGCGGGCCGCCAGGCGGTCGCGGTGGACATGGCCGGCAGTGCGGGCAGCTCGGAGCGATCGGGCTCGCCGGCAGGGACCGGGTCGACGAGGCGCATGGATTAGGTAAACCTCACCTGAGTTGCGCTGTCAACTCGCGCTGCCGCCTCCGGGCGGGCGTGTGCCGGCGATGCGGGCGAACCAGGAGGTGGCACCGGTGCCGGCGCCCCGCCCGGGCGCGCCCGGCGCCGCTGGGTGGGCTGGCGCGATCGGTACGCTGGGTCTGGCCGCCCGCGGCGGCGCGTGCCGCCCAGGGCGCCGGCTCTCGCCGGCCGGCTCTCGCTCGGCCCGCCGCTCCAGGATTCCTTTCCCTGGCTCGCCTGGGCCGTCGGCGCGCGCGGATGCGTTCTGGCGGCGACGGCGGTCCTGACCGGCGCCGCGGAGCAGGCCCGGCGGTGGCGGGCGACGGGGCGCGTCCCGCGGGCCAGTCATCCGGACGACTGGCCCGTCGGCGGGCGCCAGGCGGGCCCGGCGGCCAGGAGCGCCCGCGCACGGGTGGACTTAGAGGGTGTGGGGACATGACACAGACGCCGGACAGCGTGCCGGCCGGGCCGGGCGGTGGGCCGGGTCCAGCGCTGCCCAGGTCGGGCTACCGCACCGACACGGTGGCGGCCGAGGTCCAGACCGCTCCTGACGGCACGCCGGCGCGGATCGCCGGCCGGCTGGTGCTGTGGCGCCGGTTCGGCGGCCTGATCTTCGGCCACCTGCAGGACCGCAGCGGCCGGGTGCAGATCTCGCTGTCGCGGGACGAGCTGGGCGCCGAGCGGTTCGCCGAGCTGAACAAGGCGGCCAAGGTCGGCGACTTCGTCGGGGTCGACGGCACCGTCTACACCACCCGCAAGGGCGAGCGCACGGTCGCCGCCCGCGACTTCACCGTGCTCAACCGGACCGTGCGCGCGCTGCCGGACAAGTGGCACGGCATCTCCGACGTCGAGGCCCGCTACCGGCGCCGCTACCTGGACCTGCTGGCCAACCCGGAGTCCGCCGAGCGGTTCAGGACCCGCTCCAGGGTGATCAGCCGTATCCGGCGGTTCCTGGACGAGGCGGGCTTCCTCGAGGTGGAGACCCCGATCCTGACGGCGGCCGCCTCCGGCGCGGCTGCCCGGCCGTTCATCACCCGGCACAACGCGCTCGGCGAGGACTTCTACCTGCGGATCTCGCCGGAGACCTACCTCAAGCGGGTGGTCGCCGGCTCCTTCGACCGTGTGTACGAGCTCGGCAAGAACTTCCGCAACGAGGGGATCGATCCCTCGCACCTGCAGGAGTTCACGATGCTCGAGTGGTACGTGGCGTACTGGGACTACCGGGACAACATGAGCTTCGTCCGGGAGCTCATCCTGGCGGTCCTCGACGACGTGCTGGGCACGCGCTGCGTCACCTACGGCGGCGTCAAGCTCGACTTCGGGGCCGAGTGGCCGGTGCTGGACTACCGGGACGAGGTCGCCCGGCGGACCGGGATCGACCTGCGGGAGGTCCGCGACTTCGAGACCCTGAAGACCAGGGTCGCCGCGCTCGGTATCGACATCAGCAAGGCCGCCTCCTACGCGGCCCTCGTCGACCTGCTCTACAAGCGCACCGTGCGCCCGGAGCTGGTGGCGCCGTGCTTCCTGACGCACCACCCGGTGGAGCTGGTGCCGCTGGCCCGCCGCAGCGACGAGGACCCCACCCGGCTGGACATGTTCCAGGTGGTCGTCAACGGCTGGGAGATCGTCAAGGCGTACTCCGAGCTGGTCGACCCGGTCGACCAGCGGGCGCGGCTGGAGGAGCAGGCGCAGCTGCGGGCCGCCGGCGACGACGAGACGATGATGCTCGAAGAGGACTTCATCGAGGCGATGGAGTACGGCATGCCCCCGATGTCGGGGCTGGGCCTGGGCATCGACCGGTTCGTCGCGCTGATCACCGACGCCCCCACGCTGCGCGACGTCGTTCTGTTCCCGTCGATGCGGGGTACCAGGACCGGCTCCGATGACGAGCGGCCCGATGACGCGGGTGAGCAGCCCGCGGGCGCGGCAGACCGGGCCGCCGCCGCGGCGCGGCCGAGCGGCCTGCCCGACAACTGAGGCTTGCCGGATTTGGGGCCGACGAGCAGCCCGCGTCCGGGCGCCGCGCCGGGGCGAACTCGGGTTGAGGTACCTTGCCTGCTCCGGCGTCCTCGGAGGCCGGGACCGGGTCGAACAGCGCTGCCGGGAAGCGGCGGCCGTCGACATCGACATCTCGATATCCATCGACCGTCGCCAACGGGAGTCGTGAATGCAGGCTGATGTGCGGGTCATGGCGTTCGATCTGGACGACACGCTGGCCGTGTCAAAGTCGCGGATCGACCCACGGATGGCCGACCTGCTCGGCCGGCTGCTGGACGCCGTCGAGGTCTGCGTGATCTCCGGCGGGCGGTTCGAGCAGTTCGAGGCGCAGGTGCTCACCCACCTGGACCTCACCCCGGCCGCCCGCGCCCGGCTGCACCTGATGCCGACCTGCGGCACCCGCTACTACCGTGCGGCCAGCTCCGGCGACGGCTGGGAGCTGGTCTACGCCGAGGACCTCGACGAGGCGACCAAGGCGCGGATCATCGACGTCCTCCAGCTCGGCGCCAAGGAGCTCGGTCTGTGGGAGCCGAACCCGTGGGGCGAGATCATCGAGGACCGCGGCAGCCAGATCACCTACTCCGCGCTGGGCCAGCAGGCGCCGGTCCAGGCGAAGTACGCCTGGGACCCGGACGGCACCAAGAAGCAGGCCCTGCGGGCGTACGCGGCCGAGCGGCTGCCGGACCTGGAGGTCCGGGCGGGCGGGTCGACCTCCGTCGACGTCACCCGCAAGGGCATCGACAAGGCCTACGGCATCAGCCGGCTGCTGGAGCACCTCAGCCTGGGCATCGAGGACCTGCTGTTCGTGGGTGACCGGCTGGACGAGGGCGGCAACGACTACCCGGTCAGGGCGCTGGGCGTGCGCTGCGTCGCCGTCGAGCGCTGGGAGGACACGGCAGAGTACATCGAGGAGTTCCTGGCCGAGCGCGCGCGGGCGGTCGCGTAGCGCGCGCCGCCGGGCGTGGCGGTCGGCCGGCCGGGCCGCCGACCGGCCAGCCCTGCCCGTCGCGAGCCGCGAGCCGCCGGTGACGGTCGCTGCCGCCCGGGCCCGGCCGGCGGTGGTCAGTCGTGGCGGTCGAGGTACTCGCGGACGGCGTCGGCGATCGCGGCCTGGCCGGCGGCGTTGGGGTGGGCGCTGGCCTGCAGGCCGGCGCCGACCAGCGAGACCGGGTGCACCCACGGGTCGGCCGTGCACAGCTCATGGCCGTCGAGCGCGTCGTCCAGCGAGACGAACTCGACGCCGGCCTCGTCGGCCGCGCGCCGGGCGACCCGGTTCAGCTCGCTGTTCAGCCGGTCCAGCTGGCGGCGCTCGGTGTTGTCCAGCCAGCCGCAGGTGTTCCTGGACTGGCTCGGGATGATCTCCGGGTAGCCGACGACGAGTACCCGGGCGTTGGGCGCGGCCTCCTTGATCCGGGTGTAGCTGGTCTCCAGCACGGCGGGCAGCTGGTTCTTGACGAACTCCCGCGCCCGGTTGTCGCTGCCGGTCCAGAAGCAGCGCCAGATCACGCAGCTGGCGATCGTCGGGCCGAAGCCGGCGTCGTTGCCGCCGATCGTGACCGTGACGATGGACGGCGAGCCGCCGAGCGCCGCGAGCGCGTCGAGCTGGGGCGGCTGGCCGTTGAAGCTGTTGGTCAGCGCCGCGGTGGTGGCGCCGGAGCAGGCCAGCACCCGGACGCTGCTGCCGGCGCCCAGGTCGTTGGCCAGCAGCCGCGGCCAGGCACCCGCGCCCCGGTCGCAGGATGGCGCGTCACCGTCGTACGGAGGGTTGCCCTCGCCGGACGAGTAGGAGTCACCGAGCGCGACGAGCGAGACCGGACCGGTGGCCGCGCCGGGGGTGGCACTCCCGCTCCCGTCGCCGGGCACCAGCCCGGCCTCGGATCCGCCGCCTCGCCGCTGCGCCCAGCTGCCGTCCCCGCAGCCGGTCAGCGCGAGCGCGGCTGCCACCGCCAGGGCGACGAGGCCCAGCCGGCCCCGGTAGCCGGACGTGGGTAGCAGCATGCTCCGGAGCGTAACCGTGGCTGCGTTGGGTGTCTGTCGGCTACCTGTCGTGCCCCGGGTTGTGGTCGGCGCGTCACCGACCCGCCTGGGATACCCGGAATGTCGGCTGGCGGCACCCTCTGGCCGGCGCTGGCGGAGCCGCGGCGGTCAGCCGTCCAGCAGGCGGCGCAGGTAGGCGCCGTAGCCGCTCTTGGCCAGCGGGTGGGCCAGGCGCTCGAGCTGCTCGTCGGTGATGAAGCCCTGCCGCCAGGCGACCTCCTCGATGCAGCCGATCTTCAGGCCCTGCCGCTCCTCGATGACCTGGACGAACTGGGCCGCCTGCATCAGCGAGTTGAACGTGCCGGTGTCCAGCCAGGCGGTGCCCCGGTCGAGCAGGTGGACCCGCAGCCGGCCGCGCTCGAGGTAGGCCTGGTTGACCGCGGTGATCTCCAGTTCGCCGCGGGCGCTCGGCTGGATCCGCCGGGCGATCTCGACCACGTCGTTGTCGTAGAAGTACAGCCCGGTGACCGCGTAGCTGGACTTCGGCTTCTCCGGCTTCTCCTCGATCGAGACGGCCCGCCGTTCGCCGTCGAACTCGACCACGCCATACCGCTCCGGGTCGGAGACGTGGTAGGCGAACACGATCCCGCCGTCCGGGTCGGTGTACTGGGTGAGCTGCTCGCCGAGCCCGGCCCCGTAGAAGATGTTGTCGCCGAGGATCAGGCAGACCTTGTCCGCGCCGACGAACCGCGCGCCGACGATGAACGCGTCCGCCAGCCCGCGCGGGTGCTCCTGGACCGCGTACTCGAACCGGCAGCCCAGGTGGGCACCGTCGCGCAGCAGTTCCCGGAACCGGTCCTGGTCACCGGGCGTGGTGATGACCAGGATCTCGCGGATACCCGCCGACATCAGCGTGGACAGCGGGTAGTAGATCATCGGCTTGTCGTAGACCGGCATCAGCTGCTTGGACACCGCCTGCGTGATCGGGTAGAGCCGCGTCCCGGTGCCGCCAGCCAGGATGATCCCCTTCACTCCTTCACCCTAACGAGGCGGACCAACCGGTGGCGGAAGGTGGTCCGTGTGCCGCCGGTGGGGCGGCCGGCCGGCGGCGCGCCGGGCGCCCCGCCCGCCGGCGTGGCGGAAGGCGCCGGCAAGAATGCGCCCACCCCGGCACCGTGCACAAACATGCCAGCTCATTTTCTGCCGGCCGGACGACGCCGCGCCGGGCAGGCGCCGCGGCCGCGTGCCCGTCTGGGGGCGGTGGGCCGCGCATTCCCGTGCCCGCCGGCCGGCCGCCGGCGCGGGGAAACGTATCGCGAATATGCGGGATGCAGCGGACTGCCCGCGCTGGCGCGGATGCGCGACCGGCATTTCGGCCCGGCCCGGTGCGGCGTGCCGGGCGGGCCGCCCGTCCTCGCCCGCTGGTAATGTGCGGGCCGGTGGGGCGGCCCTTCGCACGGCGTGCGCAGGGTGCACCACACGGGCCCCAGGTGCCCGGGCGGGCGTGGCCGGAAACAACGCCGGCGAGCGCTTTCCGAGCTATTGGTCAA
>JADGHD010000004.1 GCA_019689615.1 Frankia sp.
GCCCCGCCACCCGCGCCGCCGCCCGCTCCGGCGCCCGAGCGGCGCGCCCGTCGGCCGATCCAGGTCCGCATCCGGCCCCGGATCCCGTTCAAGCGGACGCTGCTGTTCCTCCTGATCCTCTTCCTGCTGTTCGCGGCGGCCGACCGGATCGTCAACGCGGTCGACCAGAAGAGCCGCGGCCTGTGGGACCGGGTCGTCACCCGGATCGACCGGCAGATCGACGAGTGGCGCGGCAAGGCGGAGGACCAGGTCGGCGACCAGATCGGCGACCAGCTCGACCAGGTGACCGACCAGATCGGGCAGCGGCTCGAGGACAACCCGGCCGCTGGCGGCGGTCAGACGCCCTGAGCGGGCAGCCGCCACCCCCGGTTTTCACCCGGCGGGAGGGAGCGAACCCCAACTCGCCCCGCCTCCGAGTGCATGAGCCGGGCCGTTGCCAGGTACACCAAGGGCCATGGCTAACCTCGCGCAGCGGGTCTCGGACATGCTGCACAGCCCGAAGGCCCAGGAGATGATCCAGAAGGTCAAGGCCCAGGCGAACAAGCCCGAGAACAAGGCCAAGATCCAGCAGATCACCCAGAAGTGGAAGCACCGGGGCTACTCGTCCGGCGGCGGGCGTGGGCCGAGCAGAGGCGGTTACTGACCGGCAAGCCGACGGGGCGCCGGCATCGCGCGCACCACGTCGCGGTCCGGCGGCCCGCGTTGGCGTTCTAGGATCGCCAGGTGAGCGACACCGAGATCCGAGCCCTGCTGGACCGGGCCGCTGACGGCGGCCGGATCACCCCGGACGAGGCACTGCTGCTCTACACGAAGGCGCCGCTGCACGCCCTGGGCTCCGCGGCGGACGCGGTGCGCCGCAGTCGCTTCCCGGACAACATCGCCACCTACATCATCGATCGCAACATCAACTACACCAACGTCTGCGTGACCGCCTGCCGGTTCTGCGCGTTCTACCGGGCGCCCAAGCACCCGGAGGGCTGGGTCCGCGACGTGGACGACATCGTCGCCAAGTGCGGCGAGGCGGTCGAGCTCGGCGCGACCCAGATCATGCTGCAGGGCGGGCACCACCCGGACTTCGGCATCGAGTGGTACGAGTCCGTGTTCCGCGCGATCAAGGCGGCCTACCCGCAGCTTGCCCTGCACTCGCTCGGCGCCAGCGAGGTCGTGCACATCGCCCGCACCTCCGGGCTCACCCACGAAGAGGTCATCACCCGGCTGCGGGACGCCGGGCTGGACAGCTTCGCCGGCGCGGGTGCGGAGATCCTCACCGAGCGGCCCCGCAGGGCGATCGCCCCGCTCAAGGAGCCGGGCCACGTCTGGCTGTCGGTGATGGAGACCGCCCACCGGCTCGGCGTCGAGTCCACGGCGACGTTCATGATGGGCACCGGCGAGACCAACGCCGAGCGGATCGAGCACCTGCGGATGATCCGCGAGGTCCAGGACCGCACCGGCGGGTTCCGGGCCTTCATCCCGTGGACGTACCAGCCCGAGAACAACCACCTGCGCGGCCGCACCCAGGCGTCGATCATCGAGTACCTGCGGCTGGTCGCCGTCGCCCGGCTGTTCTTCGACAACATCGCCCACCTGCAGGGCTCGTGGCTGACCACCGGCAAGGAGGTCGGCCAGCTCTCGCTGCACATGGGCGCCGACGACCTGGGCTCGGTGATGCTGGAGGAGAACGTCGTCTCCTCGGCCGGCGCGCGGCACCGGACCAACCGGGCCGAGCTCATCCACCTGATCCGCACGGCGGGGCGGATCCCGGCCCAGCGCGACACCCTCTACAACCACCTGGCCGTGCACCGGGACCCGGCGGACGACCCGGTCGACGACCGGGTGGTCTCGCACTACTCGTCGACGGCGCTCCCGCTGGTCCAGGCCTCCTGAGGTGGTTGCTCCCGCCGGAACCCGGGCCGGGCTCGACAAGCGGCCCGACCAGGTCGCCGCGATGTTCGACCAGGTCGCGCGGCGCTACGACGTGACGAACGCGGTGCTGTCCGCCGGCCGCGACCGCGGCTGGCGCAGGGCCACCGCCGAGGCGCTGCGGCTCGCCCCCGGCCAACGGGTGCTCGACCTGGCCGCCGGCACCGCGACCTCGTCCCGGGCGTTCGCTGAGCGCGGCGTCGACGTGGCAGCGTGCGACTTCTCCATCGGGATGCTGCGCGCGGGGCAGTCCCGGCTGGCCAGCAGGCCGCCGCGGGCCGGCACGGTCCGGCTGGTCGCCGGGGACGGCCTGCGGCTGCCGTTCGCCGACGCGTCCTTCGACCGGGTGACGATCTCCTTCGGCCTGCGCAACGTCGCCGACGTCGACGCCTGCCTGGCCGAGCTGCTGCGGGTGACCCGCCCCGGCGGGCGGCTGGTGGTCTGCGAGTTCAGCCAGCCGACCTGGCGGCCGTTCCGCCGGGTCTACCTCGGCTACCTGATGCGGGCGCTGCCGGCGGTCGCCAGGGCCGTGAGCAGCAGCCCCGACTCGTACGTCTACCTGGCCGAGTCGATTCGGGCCTGGCCGGCCCAGGCCGAGCTGGCCGAGCGGCTGCGCGCCGCCGGCTGGGCCGGCGTCGGCTGGCGCGACCTTACCGGTGGCATCGTCGCCCTGCACCACGGCGACAAGCCGGCCCCGGCCGGCCAGCCGGCGAACGGCCAGGCCGTGGCGGGCCAGGGTGCCGAGCGCCAGGCAGTGGACGGCCCGGCAGCCGCGGCGTCGTGACGGGCGCGGCCGCGGTGACGCTCGCCGTGTCGGGTCAGGCCGGGACGTGCGCCCGCAGCCAGGCGAGGGTGCGCGCCCAGGCGTCCCTGGCGGCGTGCTCGTCGTAGCCGTCCAGCTCCGGCGGTGCCTGCTCGTCGTGGAAGCGGTGGCCGGCGCCGGGGTAGCTGACCACCTCGGTCGGCACCCGCGCGGTCGCCGCAGCCACCCGCAGCGCGTCGACCTCCACCGCCGGGGTCGCCGGGTCGTTGCCGCCGTAGAGCCCGAGCCATGGCGCCAGCAGCCGGGGGGCGAGCAGGAGCTGCGGGTGCTCGCCGAACCGGGACTCGGTGATGCCGTCCCCGCAGACGCTCACCGCGGCCGCCACCGGCAGGGGGGCCGCGGCCAGCAGCGCGACCGCCCCGCCGAGGCCGTAGCCGACGACCGCGCACCGGTTGATCGCGATGCCCACGTCGGCCAGCCACTTCATCGCCGCGTCCAGGTCGTCGAGCAGGTCGGTGCCCCGCAGCGTGGCCGCCGCGGCGCTCGGCCCCTCCTCGTCGGCGTGGCCGAACACCGGCGAGCCGATCCGGTGGAACAGGTCCGGGGCGACCGCGTGCCAGCCGGCGTCGGCGAACCGTTGGCAGATCTGGCTGGTCCGTTCGGTCAGCCCGTACTCCTCGTGCACGACCACGACGCCGCCGCGGACCGGGGCCGGCTCGAAGTCGATCTCGTCCGGTTCGGCCTCGGCCGCCATGGTGGGACCGCTCGCTGTCGCGAGCACGAAGGTCTCGATCGCCATCTCGCTCGCTGCCCTCCGCCTGTGCCCGGGCGCGCCACCGCGGGCCGGGCTGCCCGCCAGCATGATTCCCACGAGCCGCCCTGGCCACACGGGAAATCTGATCGGTTGGGCTCGTTCCACCACGCCGTGACGTCAGGTGTGCTGGACGTGCCGCCACGGTGGCAGGTCCGCCACGCACCGTTGATACAACCCACGTCCGGGCGCGCTCGCAGCTCCCGGAAGCATCCCGGTTGGTGCCATTGGCCGAGTCAGCGCCTACACTCGGCCGTGGCGGGTAGCTCGTGAAGATTTTCACGAGCGGACGAGACCACGAGCGGACGAGACGGGGAACGGCGGGCCTGCCCCGCCGGGAACAGATCCGGAGCACCACCGTGACTGAGGTAGCTGCGCGGGCGCGCGCGGGCGCGCTCGGCGCTGGCGGCGGCGCTGACGCCGACGTCATCGTCGTCGGCGCCGGTCCCGCCGGCTCGGCCGCGGCTTACCACCTGGCCAACGCCGGCCTGTCCGTCCTGCTGCTGGAGAAGTCGACCTTCCCGCGGGACAAGGTCTGCGGCGACGGGCTGACCCCGCGCGCCGTGCGCGGCCTGGTTGAGCTGGGCATCAACCCGCTCGCCCGCACCGCCGACGGCACCACCGGCTGGAAGCGCAACCGCGGGCTGCGGATCATCGGCGGTGGCCTGCGGCTCGAGCTGCCCTGGCCGCAGCTCGCCAGCTTCCCGGACTACGGCCTGGTCCGGCCGCGGGCGGACTTCGACGAGCTGCTCGCCCGCAACGCCCAGAAGGCCGGCGCCCGGCTGCAGGAGGCGACCACGGTCTCCGGCGTGCTGCGCGACGAGCGGACCGGCCGGGTGGTCGGGGTGACCGCCCGGGCCGGCGGCGACCGCGCCCCGGTCAGCTACCGCGCGCCGGTCGTGATCGCGGCCGATGGCAACAGCGCCCGGCTGGCGGTGTCGATGGGCATCCGCCGCCGCGACGACCGGCCGCTCGGGGTCGCGGTCCGCCGCTACTACCGCAGCCCGCGCACCGACGACGACTTCCTGGAGTCCCACCTGGAGCTCTGGGAGGGCAGGCCGGGAGCCAGCCGGCTGCTGCCCGGCTACGGCTGGATCTTCGGGATGGGCGACGGGACCAGCAACGTCGGTCTCGGGATCCTCAACACCACCCCGGCCTTCGGCAACACCGACTACCGCGACCTGTTGCGGCGCTGGCTCGGCGCGCTGCCCCAGGAGTGGGGCTACACCGAGGACAACGCGATCGGCCCGGTCCGCGGCAGCGCGCTGCCGATGGGCTTCAACCGGACCCCGCACTACCGCGACGGCCTGTTGCTGGTCGGCGACGCGGGCGGAATGGTGAACCCGTTCAACGGGGAGGGCATCGCCTACGCGATCGAGTCCGGCGCCATCGCCGCGGACGTCGTCGCGCAGGCGCTGGCCAGACCCCGTGACTCGGCCCGGGAGCTGGCGCTGCGCCGCTACCCGGAGGCGGTGCGCGCGGCCTACGGCGGCTACTACACGCTGGGCCGGGTGTTCGTGAACCTCATCGGCAACCCGACCGTGATGCGGCTGGCCACCAAGTACGGGCTGCCGCACCCGACGCTGATGCGGTTCCTGCTCAAGATCATGGCAAACCTCACCGATCCCAGGGGAGGTGACGCGCACGACCGCGTGATCAACGCGTTGTGCCGGCTCGCCCCGGCTGCGTAGCAGTCAGCGGGGAAATCCCGCGACCGGGGCCGGCCCGGACGGGGCGTAGGCTCCATCCGCGTTCGGCGCACCAGCAAAACCTCTCCGGCGGACCGCCGGCGTCGTCCAGTACCACACGTCATTCTTGGAGAGAGGAGCCCGGCATGCTCGACAACTACGTGCCGATCCTCGTTCTGCTCGCGATCGCGACCCTGTTCGCGGTCGGCTCGCTCATCCTGAGCACGCTGGTCGGGCCGAAGCGGTTCAACCGGGCGAAGCTCGACGCCTACGAGTGCGGCATCGAGCCGGCGCCGGAACCGGCCGGTCCTCGCCGGTTCCCGGTGAAGTTCTACCTGATCGCGATGCTCTTCATCGTGTTCGACATCGAGATCATCTTCCTCTACCCGTGGGCCGTGTCTTTCGGCGCGCTCGGCGTCTTCGGGTTCGTGGAGATGGTGCTCTTCGTCGCCACGGTGTTCGTCGCCTACGCCTACGTCTGGCGGCGGGGAGGCCTGGAATGGGACTAGAGGAGAAGCTGCCCGGCGGGGTCCTGCTCGCCAGCGTCGAGACGCTGGCCGGCATGGCCCGCAAGTCCTCGCTGTGGCCGGTCACCTTCGGCCTGGCCTGCTGCGCCATCGAGATGATGGCCACCGGCGCCGCGCGCTATGACCTCGCGCGGTTCGGCATGGAGGTGTTCCGGGCGAGCCCGCGGCAGGCCGACCTGATGATCGTCGCCGGCCGGGTGAGCCAGAAGATGGCGCCGGTGCTCCGCCAGATCTACGACCAGATGTCCGAGCCCAAGTGGGTGCTCTCCATGGGCGTCTGCGCGAGCAGCGGCGGCATGTTCAACAACTACGCCATCGTGCAGGGCGTTGACCACATCGTGCCCGTCGACATGTATCTGCCGGGCTGCCCGCCGCGGCCGGAGATGCTGATGGACGCGATCCTCAAGCTGCACCGCAAGATCCAGACCGGCCCGGTGACCGGCAAGCTGGAGCGCACGAAGGTCGGCGACTCGCCGTACCCGAAGCCGATCGAGGTGGCCACCGCCCAGGCGGGGCTGCCCGCGGGCGCGCTGGACACCCGCACGCTGTCGGTCAACGACCGCAAGCGGTTCAAGCTGCCCGCCGGCGCCCCGAAGCCGGTCGGGCGCGGCGCGGTGGACCCGTCGCTGGACCAGCGCCGGCCCGCCGCGATCCCGCCGCCGTCGGTGTTCGGCCGCCGCAAGCAGCTGCCGGTCGTCGGGCAGCCGGACGACGCCCCGGTGGCTGGTGAGAACGAGGACCTTGGCTGATGAGCGAACTGGTACCGAACGGCGCCGCCCCGTCGCCCGGCGCTGCCCTGCGCCGGCGGGACGCCTTTGGCGCGAAGGGCAGCGGTGACACCTCCGGGTTCGGCGGCCTGGCCGTGCCGCCGCCGGTGCTGACCGACAACCGGCCGCCCTTCGGCGACGACGACGCCGACGCTGTCTACGGCGCGCTGGAGCGGGCCTTCCCCGGGCTCGAGGAGGCGATCGAGCGGGTGGTGTACGACCGCGGCGAGCTCACGCTGCACGTCCGCCGGGAGCACCTGCTCGCCGTCGCCCAGACGGTGCGGGACGACCCGGCGCTGCGCTTCGAGCTGCTGTCGTCGCTGTCCGGGGTGGACTACCTGGACGACCCGACCGGCCGGCGGCTGCACTCGGTCGTGCACCTGGCCTCGATGACCTACCGGCGGCGGCTGCGGCTGGAGGTCTCGGTCTCCGTGGACGACCCGGTGATGCCCAGCCTGACCTCGGTCTGGCCGACGGCGGACTGGCACGAGCGGGAGACCTACGACTTCTTCGGGATCATCTTCGAGGGTCACCACGCGCTGACCCGGATCATGATGCCGGACGACTGGGTGGGCCACCCGCAGCGCAAGGACTACCCGCTCGGCGGGATCCCGGTCGAGTACAAGGGCGCCCAGGTTCCGCCACCGGAGACCCGCCGGAGCTACTCGTGACCACACCCTGGGGTACGCGATGACCACCACCGACACGCACGTGCCGTACGAGGCCGGCTACACCGAGTCCGAGCCCGGCGGCGAGCGGATCTACACCGTCACCGGTGGCGACTGGGAGCAGGTAATCGGCGCCGGCGAGGAGGGCGCCGAGCGGATCGTCGTCAACATGGGCCCGCAGCACCCGTCCACGCACGGGGTCCTGCGGCTCGTGCTCGACATCGAGGGCGAGACGGTCCGCCAGACCCGCCTGGTCATCGGCTACCTGCACACCGGCATCGAGAAGAGCTGCGAGTACCGCAGCTGGACGCAGGCGGTCACCTACCTCACCCGGGCGGACTACCTGTCGCCGCTGTTCTCCGAGACGGCCTACTGCCTGTCGGTGGAGAAGCTGCTCGGCATCACCGACCAGGTCCCGGAGCGGGCGACCGTCATCCGGGTCCTGGTGATGGAGCTGCAGCGGATCTCCTCGCACCTGGTGGGCCTGGCGACCTCCGGCATGGAGCTCGGTGCCACCACGGCCATGATCTTCGGCTTCCGCGAGCGCGAGAAGGTCCTCGACCTGCTCGAGGTGATCACCGGCCTGCGGATGAACCACGCCTTCATCCGCCCCGGTGGCGTCGCCCAGGACCTGCCGGACGGCGCGGAGAGGGCGATCCGCGAGTTCCTGGTCGACATGCCGAAGCGGATCAAGGAGTACCACAGGCTGCTCACCGGTCAGGCGATCTGGAAGAACCGGCTGATCGACGTGAACTACCTGGACGCCCAGGCGTGCCTGGCGCTCGGCGTCACCGGGCCGGTGCTGCGGGCCGCCGGTCTGCCCTGGGACCTGCGCAAGACCATGCCGTACTGCGGCTACGAGACCTACGAGTTCGACGTGCCGACGGCGAAGGAGGCCGACTCCTACGCCCGGTACCTGGTCCGGCTCGAGGAGATGAGCGAGTCGCTCAAGATCATCGAGCAGTGCCTCGACCGGCTCAGGCCGGGCCCGGTGATGGTGGCGGACAAGAAGATCGCCTGGCCGGCCCAGCTCGCGATCGGCCAGGACGGCATGGGCAACTCGCTCGAGCACATCCGCAAGATCATGGGCACCTCGATGGAGGCCCTGATCCACCACTTCAAGCTGGTCACCGAGGGCTTCCGGGTCCCGCCCGGGCAGGTGTACACGGCGATCGAGGCGCCACGCGGCGAGCTGGGCTGCCACGTGGTCAGCGACGGCGGGACGAAGCCGCACCGGGTCCACCTGCGCGACCCAAGCTTCGTCAACCTGCAGGCCGTGCCCGCGATGACCGAGGGCGGACAGGTCGGCGACGTGATCGTCGCTGTCGCGTCGGTCGACCCGGTTCTCGGGGGAGTTGATCGTTGATGGCGCTCACCGAAGAGACCCGGGCCGCCGCCCGGGAGATCATCGCCCGCTACCCGGCTGGCCGGGAACGCAGCGCGCTGCTGCCGATGCTGCACCTGGTCCAGTCGGCCGAGGGCTGCGTGACCAGCGAGGGCGTGGAGTTCTGCGCCGAGGAGCTCGGCCTGACCGCCGCCGAGGTCAGCGCGGTCGCGACCTTCTACACCATGTACAAGCGCCGCCCGGTCGGCGACTGGCTGGTCTCGGTGTGCACGAACCTGTCCTGCTCGCTGCGCGGCGGCGAGGAGGTCTACCGGCGGCTGTCCGAGCGGCTCGGGGTCGGCCACGACGAGACCACCCCCGACGGAAAGATCACGCTGGAGCACGCGGAGTGCCTGGCGGCCTGCGACTACGCCCCGGTGATGACCGTCAACTACGAGTTCTTCGACGGGGTCGACCCGGACACCGCCGAGGGCATCGTCGAGGCGCTGCGCGCCGGCGAGCGGCCGACGCCCACCCGCGGCGGCCCGCTGTGCACGTTCGCCGAGGCCTCCCGCCAGCTCGCCGGGTTCGCCGACCCGAGGCCGCAGGCGCTGGCCGCCACCGGCTACGGTGACCCGTCGGTCGCCGGCCTGCGCGTCGCCGAGCAGGCGGGCTGGGACGGCTCCGGCCCGTACGGCACCACCGGCAACGGCGCCGCGGGCACCTCGGCCGCGACGACCACGAAGGGGGCGTGACGATGCCCGTCACCCCGGTGCTCACCTGGCGCTGGAACCACCCCGGCGTCTGGTCGATCGACACCTATCAGCGGCTCGACGGCTACCGCAGCCTGCGCACCGCGTTCGAGCTGGGCCCGGACGCCATCATCAAGATGGTCAAGGACTCCGGCCTGCGCGGTCGCGGCGGCGCCGGCTTCCCGACCGGGATGAAGTGGAGCTTCATCCCACAGGGCGACGGCAAGCCGCACTACCTGGTGATCAACGCCGACGAGGGCGAGCCGGGCACCTGCAAGGACGCCCCGCTGATGATGACCGACCCGCACTCGCTGATCGAGGGCATCATCGTCGCCGCGTACGCGGTCCGGGCCAACCGGGCGTTCGTCTACCTGCGCGGTGAGCTGATCCACGCGGCCAGGCGGCTGCGCCAGGCGACCGCGGAGGCGTACCGGGCCGGCTACCTCGGCCGCGACATCCTCGGCAGCGGGTTCGACCTCGACCTGGTGATCCACTCCGGCGCCGGCGCGTACATCTGCGGCGAGGAGACCGCGCTGCTCGACTCGCTCGAGGGCCGGCGCGGCCAGCCCCGGCTGCGCCCGCCGTTCCCGGCGACGCACGGCCTGTACAACGCTCCCACGGTCGTGAACAACGTCGAAACCATCGCGACGGTTCCGTTCATCGTGAACAACGGCGTCGAGTGGTTCCGCTCGATGGGCACGGAGAAGTCGCCCGGGCCGAAGATCTACAGCCTGTCCGGGCACGTCGCCCGGCCGGGCCAGTACGAGGCCCCGATGGGCACGACGCTGCGCGAGCTGCTGGAGATGGCCGGCGGCATCCGTGGCGGCCGCAGGCTCAAGGCGTGGACGCCCGGCGGGTCGAGCACGCCGATGCTCACCGCCGAGCACCTCGACGTGCCGCTGGACTTCGACAGCGTGATGGCTGCCGGCTCGCTGCTGGGCACCGCCGCCCTGATGATCATGGACGACACCGTGGAGATCCTCCCGGTCGTCCGCCGGCTCACGCAGTTCTACCAGCACGAGTCCTGCGGCAAGTGCACGCCGTGCCGGGAGGGCACCAGCTGGATGGTGAAGATCCTCTCCCGGCTGGAGCGCGGGCAGGGCGACGCCAGCGACATCGACACGCTCACCGACGCCTGCGACAACATCTTCGGCCGGGCGTTCTGCGCCCTCGCCGACGGCGCGGTCTCGCCGATCGTGTCCGGCATCAAGTACTTCCGGGACGAGTTCACCGCGGCCGCCACCGCGCGGGCGCAGAACAACGGCTCGTCCGCCACCACCACCGGGAACGGGGCCGCCGCGGGCGGCGCGCCCGCCGCGACCCCCGGTGCCTATGCGGGAGCGCACTGAGCAGCATGACCGTCGCCACTGATACCCCGGCCGGGCCCGGCGGGCCGCCAGCCCTCCCGCCCGACCACGTCACCCTGACCATCGACGGCCTCGAGGTCAGTGTCCCCAAGGGCACGCTGATCATCCGGGCCGCCGAGCAGCTCGGCATCGAGATCCCGCGGTTCTGCGACCACCCGCTGCTCGACCCGGTGGGTGCCTGCCGGCAGTGCATCGTCGAGGTGGAGGGGCAGCGCAAGCCGGTCGCCGCCTGCACCACGACCGTGGCCGCCGACATGGTGGTGCGCACCCAGCTCACCTCGCCGGTGGCCCGCAAGGCGCAGGCCGGGACGATGGAGTTCCTGCTCCTGAACCACCCGCTGGACTGCCCGGTCTGCGACAAGGGTGGCGAGTGCCCGCTGCAGAACCAGGCGATGAGCAACGGCGGCGCCGAGTCGCGGTTCAAGGAGGAGAAGCGCACCTACCCGAAGCCGCTGGCGATCTCCTCGGAGATCCTGCTGGACCGGGAGCGCTGCGTTCTGTGTGCGCGCTGCACGCGGTTCTCCGCCCAGATCGCCGGTGACCCGTTCATCGAGCTGTTCGAGCGGGGCGCGGCCGAGCAGGTCGCGGTCAGCGACGGTGAGCCGTTCTCGTCCTACTTCTCCGGCAACACGGTGCAGATCTGCCCGGTCGGCGCGCTGACCAGCGCCGCCTACCGGTTCCGCGCCCGGCCGTTCGACCTGGTGTCCACGCCGACCGCGTGCGAGCACTGCGCCTCCGGCTGCTCGCTGCGCACCGACCACCGCCGCGGCACCGTGCTGCGCCGGCTGGCCGGTCTGGACCCGGCGGTCAACGAGGAGTGGAACTGCGACAAGGGCCGGTTCGCGTTCGCCTACTCCCGCCTGCCCGACCGCCTGACCACCCCGCTCATCCGCGACGACGAGACCGGTGAGCTGGTCGAGGCGTCCTGGAGCGAGGCGCTGGCGTACGCGGCCGCCGGGCTCGCCGAGACCCGGGACCGCTACGGCGTCGGCGTGCTCGCCGGCGGGCGGCTCACCCGGGAGGACGCCTACGCGTACGCGAAGTTCGCCCGGCTGGTCCTGCGCACGAACGACATCGACTTCCGCGCCCGGCCGCACTCGGCCGAGGAGGAGGCGTTCCTCGGCCACGCCGTCGCCGGCACCGGCATCGGCGTGACCTACGCCGACCTGGAGACGGCCCCGGCCGTGCTGCTGGTCGCCTTCGAGCCGGAGGAGGAGTCGCCGATCGTCTTCCTGCGGCTGCGCAAGGCGGTCCGCTCCCATGGCGCCGCCGTCTACGCGGTCGGCCCGGTGGCCACCCGGGCGCTGGGCAAGCTCGCCGGCACCCTGCTGCCGGCCGTCCCCGGCGGCGAGGCCGACGTCCTGCACGCGCTGGCCGGCGAGCAGCCGGCCCCCGGCGACGCGGGGGCCGAGGCCGCGGCCGCGGCGCTGCGCCAGCCCGGCGCGGTGATCCTGGTCGGCGAGCGGGCCGCGGAGGCCCCAGGCACGCTGACCGCCGCGCTGCGGCTGGCCGAGGCCACCGGCGCCCGGCTGGCCTGGGTGCCGCGGCGGGCCGGCGAGCGCGGCGCGCTGGCCGCTGGCGCCTTCCCGTCGCTGCTGCCGGGCGGCCGCCCGGTCGTCGACCCCGCCGGCCGCGCCGCCGTGGAGGCGGGGTGGGGGTGCGCCCTGCCGCCCCCCCCCGGCCGGGACACCGCCGCGATCCTGGCGGCGGCGGCCGAGGAGGACGGCGGCCTGGACGGCGTGCTGGTGGCCGGCGTCGAGCTCGACGACCTGCCCGACCCGGCGGCGGCGCTCGCGGCGCTGTCGACCGTGCCGTTCCTGGTCTCGCTCGAGGTCCGGCGAACGAAGATCACCGAGGTGGCCGACGTCGTGCTGCCGGTCGCCCCGGTGGCCGAGAAGGCCGGGTCGTTCGTGGACTGGGAGGGCCGGCTGCGGCCGTTCCAGCGGGCGCTGGACACCCCGGCCCTGCCCGACCTGCGGGTGCTGCACATGCTGGCCGCCCGGATGGGCGTCGACCTGGGGGTGCCGGACGTCGGTGCCGCCGCCCGCGAGCTGGCCACGCTCGGCCGGGCCGGCGCTGCGGTCGCCCGGGTGCCGGCGCCGGCCGCCACCGCCCCGGCGCTGCCGGCCCCGGCGGCCGGGGAGGCCGTGCTGGCGAGCTGGCACCAGCTGATCGACGACGGCTCGCTGCAGGCCGGCGAGCCGTACCTGGCCGGCACCGCCCGGCCGGCGCGGGTGCTGCTGTCGGCGGCGACCGCGGCCGAGAACGGGCTGGCCGAGGGCGACCTGGTGACGCTGAGCAGCGAGCGCGGGGAGATCACCCTGCCGCTCGCGACCGCCGAGATGCCCGACCGGGTGGCCTGGGTGCCGACCCGCTCGCCCGGCTCGCACGTGCGCACCCGGCTGGCCGGCAGCACCGGTGGCGTCGTCCGGATCAGCCCGGCGGTCGTGGGGGCGAGCGCCGCCGCGAGCACCGAGGGAGGTGTGGCATGACCGGCTCGCTGACGTCGACGGCGCTGCTCGCCGCCGGTGACCCGGACCTGTCCGGCTTCGCCGACGACCCGTTCTGGCTGATCCTGCTCAAGGCGGTCGGGGTCTTCGCCTTCCTGATGGTGATGACCCTGTTCGGCATCGTCTTCGAGCGCAAGGTCGTCGCCAGGATGCAGGTCCGCCTCGGGCCGAACCGGCACGGGCCGAAGGGCTGGCTGCAGAGCCTGTTCGACGGCGTGAAGCTGATGCTGAAGGAGGACATCATCCCGGCGCTGGCGGACAAGCCAGTGTTCATCATCGCGCCGGTGGTGTCCGTGATCCCGGCGTTCGTCGCGTTCGCGGTGATCCCGCTGGGCGCCGACGTCTCGATCTTCGGTGAGCAGACCACGCTGCAGCTGGCCGACCTGCCGGTCGGCGTGCTCTACCTGCTGGCCGCCGCCTCGATCGGGGTCTACGGCTTCATCCTGTCCGGCTGGGCGTCCGGCTCGACCTACCCGCTGCTCGGCTCGCTGCGCTCGGCCGCGCAGATCATCTCCTACGAGATCGCGATGGGCCTGGCGTTCGTCGCCGTGTTCATCTACGCCGGCACGCTGTCGACCTCGGGGATCGTCCAGAGCCAGTCGGACTGGTGGTACATCGCGCTGTTCCCGTCCTTCGTGATCTACGCGATCGCGATGGTCGGCGAGACCAACCGGACCCCGTTCGACCTCCCGGAGGCCGAGGGTGAGCTGGTCGGTGGCTACCTGACCGAGTACAGCTCGATCAAGTTCGCCTTCTTCTACCTGGCCGAGTACGTCAACCTGGTCACGGTCTCCGCGGTGATGACCACGCTGTTCCTGGGTGGCTGGCAGCCGCCGCCGATCCCGGGCCTGTCCGGGCTGGACAGCGGCTGGATCACGCTGCTGTGGTTCGTGATCAAGCTGCTGCTGGTCATGTTCTTCTTCGTCTGGCTGCGCGGCACCCTGCCCCGGCTGCGCTACGACCAGTTCATGGGCTTCGGCTGGAAGGTCCTCATCCCGGCCGGCCTGGTGTGGGTGCTGTTCATCGCGGGCCTGAAGACCATGCAGGCGGAGGACACCGAGAGCTGGCGGCCGTGGCTGATCGGTGCTGGCATCCTGATCGGCCTGTTCGCGATCGCCGAGTTCATCCTCGGCTACCTGCGCCCACCGGCCGACGAGGACGACGAGGAGGACACCGCCGCGCCGAGCCTGGACAACATCCCGTGGCCGCCGCCGGCGGCCTCGGCTGGCCAGGGCGGACGGCCAGTGTCCGTGATCTCCGCGGGCCCGCACCCGCGTCAGGAGAGCTGAACCATGGGGTCGTTCGATTTCTTCAAGGGCTTCGGCGTCACCTTCGGGAACATGTTCCGCAGGCCGGTGACGGAGTCCTACCCGGAGCAGAAGAAGCCGACCGCTCCGCGTTTCCACGGCCGGCACCAGCTCAACCGGCACCCGGACGGGCTGGAGAAGTGCGTCGGCTGCGAGCTGTGCGCCTGGGCGTGCCCCGCGGACGCGATCTACGTGGAGGGCGCGGACAACACCGAGGAGGAGCGCTACTCGCCCGGTGAGCGGTACGGCAAGGTCTACCAGATCAACTATCTGCGCTGCATCCTGTGCGGACTGTGCATCGAGGCCTGCCCCACCCGAGCTCTCACCATGACCAACGAGTACGAGCTCGCCGACGACAGCCGCACCGACCTGATCTTCACCAAGGAGCAGCTGCTCGCGCCGCTGAAGGAGGGGATGGAGGCGCCGCCCCACCCGATGCGGCTTGGCGAGAGCGAGACCGATTACTACCGCTGGGACCCCAACACACCGCTGCCTGCCTTCCAGGAGCTGGCGCGCGGCGGCGGGTCCGGTTCGGAGCACTGATGGATGCCACTGTGCTGGCCCAGACGGCCCAGATCACCAGCACGTCCGGCGGCGAGGCGCTGACCTTCTGGATCGTCGCCCCCGTGGCGGTGCTGGCCGCGCTGGGCATGGTGCTCGCCCGCAGCGCGGTCCACGGCGCGTTGGCGCTGGTGGCCAACCTGTTCTGCATCGCCGTCTGCTACCTGCTGCAGGACGCGCCGTTCCTCGGCCTGGTGCAGATCGTGGTCTACACCGGCGCGATCATGGTGCTGTTCCTGTTCGTGCTCATGCTGGTCGGCGTCGACTCGTCCGACTCGCTGGTGGAGACGCTGCGCGGGCAGCGGGTGGCCGCGATCATCCTGGGGCTCGGCTTCGCCGGCCTGCTGGCCTTCCCGATCGGAAACGCGATCAGCGGGCAGGCGGCGGTCGGTGTCGCCGAGGCGAACCAGGCGGGCGGCGGCAACATGCACTCGATCGCCCGGCTGCTGTTCACCGACTACGTCTTCGCCTTCGAGGCGGTGAGCGCCCTGCTGGTGATCGCCGCGGTCGGCGCCATGATCCTCGGCCACCGCGAGCGGTCCGGCCCGAAGCTCACCCAGAAGGAGACCATGCTGCGGCGCTTCGCCGAGGGCAAGGTGCTCACCCCGCTGCCCGGCCCCGGCGTGTACGCCCGGGCGGACTCGGCCGACCAGCGTCCGACGCTGCCCCGCGGCGTCTCCGGCCTGACCGGCGACACCGCCCCCAGCCCCGCGCCGCGTGACGGCGCCGGCGAGGGCGACGCGGGCGACGGCGGCGAGGACTCACCATCGGCCAACGCCGACGGCGGGACGACGCCGGTCGGCGCCGGGACAGGAGGCGGGCTGTGAACCCGGCGAACTACCTGATCCTGTCGGGTCTGCTGTTCGCGATCGGCACGGTCGGCGTGCTGACGCGGCGCAACGCCATCGTCGTGTTCATGTGCGTCGAGCTCATGCTCAACGCCTGCAACCTGGCGCTGGTCACCTTCTCCCGGATGAACGGCAACCTCGAGGGCCAGGTCATCGCGTTCTTCGTGATGGTGGTGGCCGCGGCGGAGGTCGTCATCGGTCTGGCGATCATCTTGACGATCTTCCGGACGCGCCGGTCCGCCTCGGTCGACGACGTCAACCTGCTCAAGTACTGAACGGGCACTGATCTGGGCGACGCGCGCGCCGCGCGCGTGTCCCGAGAACGCCCGCTATCGCAGAACGGACGAACTGCAGTGATGATGACGCGCACGGACGGCGCCGCGCCGTCGTTCCCCGGCGGGTGGGCGCGATGACGCCGGGCCTCGCGACGACCGTGCTGGCCGCTGGTGCGCCGGAGCACGGCGGCGCGGTGCACTACACCGCGGCCAGCGGGGTGTTCGAGCTCAGCTGGCTGCTGATCGTGCTGCCGTTGGCCGGCGCGGCGGTGCTGCTGCTCGGCGGGAAGCGGACCGACCGGTTCGGCCACTGGGTCGGCACGCTCGCCGCCGCGGCGAGCTTCGTCGTCGGCCTGGTCATCTTCATCGCCCTGGTCGGCAGGGACAGCTCGGATCGCGCGGTCTCGTCCCACCTGTTCGCCTGGATGCCGGTCAACAGCTTCCAGGTGGACGTCGGCCTGCTGGTCGACCAGCTGTCCGGGGTGTTCGTGCTGCTGATCACCGGCGTGGGCACGCTGATCCACGTCTACTCGATCGGCTACATGGCGCACGACCCCGGCCGGCGCCGGTTCTTCGCGTACATGAACCTGTTCCTCGCCTCCATGCTGCTGCTGGTGCTGGGGAACAACTTCCTGGTCCTGTACGCGGGCTGGGAGCTCGTCGGCCTGTCCTCGTACCTGCTCATCAAGTTCTGGGAGTACCGGCCCGCGGCCGCCACCGCCGCGAACAAGGCGTTCTACATGAACCGGGTCGGCGACGTCGGCCTGGCGCTGGCGATCATGTTCATGTTCGCCACGGTCGGTAGCACCAACTACGAGGACGTGTTCGGCGCGGCCGCGGGCGACATGATCGGCTACGGCACCATCACCGCGGTGGCGCTGCTCCTGCTGCTCGGCGCGTGCGGCAAGTCCGGCCAGTTCCCGCTGCAGGCCTGGCTCCCGGACGCGATGGAGGGCCCGACCCCGATCTCCGCCCTGATCCACGCGGCGACCATGGTCACCGCGGGCGTCTACCTGATCGCCCGGTGCGCCCCGATCTTCAACGAGACCCAGGCGGCCAGGACCGTCGTCCTCATCATCGGCGCGGTCACGCTGCTCATCGGGTGCGTGATCGGCTGCGCCTACGACGACATCAAGAAGGTGCTGGCGTACTCGACGGTCAGCCAGATCGGCTACATGTTCCTGGCCGTCGGGCTCGGGCCGGCCGGCTACGCGCTCGGCATCGCGCACCTGCTCGCGCACGGCTTCTTCAAGGCCGGCCTGTTCCTCGGCTCCGGCTCGGTCATCCACGCGATGAACGACGAGCAGGACATGCGCCGGTACGGCGGCCTGCGGCGGCTGATGCCGGTGACCTGGGTGACCTTCGGGCTCGGCTATCTGGCCATCATCGGCCTGCCGCCGTTCTCCGGGTTCTTCACCAAGGACAAGATCATTGAGACGGCGTTCGCCAAGGGCGGCACGTCGGGCTACATCTACGGGATCGTGGCCCTGCTGGGCGCCGGGATCACCGCGTTCTACATGACGCGGCTGTTCGTGATGACCTTCCACGGCCGGCCGCGCTGGTCGACCGAGGGCGCGGACGCCAAGCACCCGCACGAGTCGCCGCTGTCGATGACCGTGCCGATGATCCTGCTCGCGGTGGGCTCGGTCGCCGCCGGTGGCCTGTTCATCGTCGGCGGCACGCTGTCGGACTGGCTGGCCCCGGTGGTCGGCGAGCACGGCGAGGCGCACCACACCCTCTCGCCGGCCGTGGTCACCGCGCTCACGCTGGTCGTCAGCGTCGGCGGCTTCGCCGGCGCGTTCCTGCGCTACCAGCTGCGGCCGGTCGCCGCGGTGGCCCCGGCCGACAGCGAGGTCAGCCTGCTGACCGTCGCGGCCCGGCGCGACCTCTACGCGAACACGTTCAACGAGGTCGCGTTCATGCGTCCGGGGCAGTACCTGACCCGCTTCCTCGTCTGGTTCGACTCGGTGGTCATCGACGGCGTGGTCCGCGGTACCGCGGCCGGCATCGGTGGCCTGTCCGGCCGGCTGCGGCGCGCCCAGACCGGTTACGTCCGGACCTACGCACTGTCGATGTTGGGAGGCACGATCCTCGTGGTCGGGGCCCTGCTGCTGGTGAGGGCTGGTTGACGTGAACTCCGTCCCCTGGCTGACGATCCTGCTGATCGTCCCCGCAGCGGGCGCGGTTCTCGTCGCCCTGCTGCCCAAGACCGCCGGTGAGCTCGCCAAGCGGCTCACCCTGGCCATCACGGCCGCGACGTTCGTGCTCGCCCTGCTGGCCACGATCGCCTACGAGCCCGGCGAGCCCGGCTTCCAGTTCGCCCAGAGCTACACCTGGATCGAGCAGTTCGGGGTGTCCTACGCGGTCGGTGTGGACGGCATCTCGCTGGTGCTGATCCTGCTGGCCACGCTGTTGGTGCCGGTCGTGGTGCTGGCGTCCTGGCACGAGTCCGAGCAGGGCCGGCGCAGCGCCGGCGCGTTCTTCGCGCTGCTGCTCGCGCTGGAGACCGGCATGATCGGTGTCTTCGCGGCCACCGACGTGTTCCTGTTCTACGTCTTCTTCGAGGCGATGCTGATCCCGATGTACTTCCTCATCGGGAGCTACGGCTCGCCGAAGGAGCAGGCGCAGCGCTCGTACGCCGCGGTGAAGTTCCTGCTCTACAGCCTGTTCGGCGGGCTGCTCATGCTCGCCGCGGTGATCGGCCTGTACGTCGTCTCCGCCGACGAACTGGGCAAGGGCACGTTCGACTTCGCCGCGCTGCGGCAGATGGAGATCGACCCGGGCCTGCAGAAGTGGCTGTTCCTGGGTTTCTTCATCGCGTTCGCGATCAAGGCCCCGCTGTTCCCGTTCCACACCTGGCTGCCCGACGCCGGTGCCCAGTCGCCGACCGGCGGAGCGGTGCTGCTCGTCGGCGTGCTGGACAAGGTCGGCACGTTCGGCCTGATCCGGTACTGCATCCCGCTGTTCCCGGACGCCAGCGACTATTTCACCCCGCTGGTGCTGGCCCTGGCGGTGGTCGGCATCTTCTACGGCGCGCTGCTCGCGATCGGGCAGCGGGACATGAAGCGGCTGGTCTCCTACACCTCGCTGGCCCACTTCGGGTTCATCGCGCTCGGCTGCTTCGCGTTCACCTCGCAGGCCGGCACCGGCGCGGTGCTCTACATGGTCAACCACGGCCTGTCGACCGGGCTGCTGTTCCTGGTCGTCGGCTTCCTGGTCGCCCGCCGCGGCAGCCGGGACGTCGAGGCATACGGCGGCATGGCCAAGGTCACGCCGCTGCTCGCCGGGGTGTTCCTGATCGCCGCGCTGTCCTCGCTGGCGCTGCCCGGCCTGAACAGCTTCGTCAGTGAGTTCCTGGTGCTGGTCGGCACGTTCACCGAGTACCGGGCGCTCGCGATCGTCGCGACCACCGGCATCGTGCTCGCCGCGATCTACGTGCTCCACCTGTACAAGCGGACGATGACCGGCCCGCTGGTGCACGAGGAGAACAAGCTGGTCAGCGACCTCAGCCTGCGCGAGAAGGTCGTGGTGGCGCCGGTCGTCGCCCTGATCAT
Organism: Frankia sp.; assembly: GCA_019689615.1. Classification (GTDB taxonomy): domain Bacteria; phylum Actinomycetota; class Actinomycetes; order Frankiales; family Frankiaceae; genus Pseudofrankia. Next base: position 19,643 of record JADGHD010000004.1, read on the forward strand.
CGGGCTCGGGATCTACCCCAAGCCGCTGATCGACATCATCCGCCCGAGCATCACCGCCACCTACCAGGACGTCGGGCATTCCGACCCGGCGCCGACCGTCCAGATCGCCGGCGCCAACACCGGAGGCAATTCGTGAGCGCCACCGAATCCCTCGTGCTTGCTGCGGGCAGCAGTGGTGGTTCGATCCAGGTCCCGCCCGTCGAGTACTCCTCGATCAGCCCACTGCTGATCGTGTTCGGGCTGGCGTTCGTCGGGATCCTCGTCGAGGCCTTCGTCTCGGCGCCCGCCCGCCGGGTGGTCCAGCCGGTGCTGGCGTTCCTCGGCTTCGCCGCGGCGTTCGTCGGCACCGTCCTGCTGCACGCCCGGCGGGACACGCTGGTCGCCGACGCCCTGGCGATCGACGGCCCGACCCTGTTCATGCAGGGCACGATCCTGCTGTTCGGGCTGCTGGCGGTGCTGCTGGTCGCCGAGCGCCGGCTGGAGTCCTCGGGCAGCGCGCTGGTCGCCTCGGCGGCCGTCACCCCCGGCTCGGCCGGCTCCACGGCGATGCAGACCTCCCGGCACATGCAGACCGAGGCCTACCCGCTGATGGCCTTCTCGGTCGCCGGCATGATGCTGTTCGTCGCGGCGAACAACCTGCTGCTGATGTTCGTCGCGTTGGAGATCCTCTCGCTGCCGCTGTACCTGCTGGCCGGGCTCGCCCGGCGGCGCCGCCTGCTCTCGCAGGAGGCGGCGATGAAGTACTTCCTGCTCGGCGCGTTCTCCTCGGCGTTCTTCCTGTACGGCCTGGCCTTCATCTACGGCTACGCCGGCAGCGTCCAGCTGGGCGAGATCGCCGACGCGGCGGCCACCGCCGGCAAGTCGGACACCTTCCTGTACCTGGGCGTCGGCCTGCTCGGTGTCGGCTTCTTCTTCAAGATCGGTGCTGCGCCGTTCCACTCCTGGACGCCGGACGTCTACCAGGGCTCGCCCACCCCGGTCACCGCGTTCATGGCGGCTGCCACCAAGGTGGCGGCGTTCGGCGCCCTGCTGCGGGTGTTCTACGTGGCGTTCGGCGGACTGCGCTGGGACTGGCGGCCGGTGCTGTGGGGCGTCGCGATCCTGACCATGGTGGTCGGCGCGGTGCTCGCGCTCACCCAGCGGGACATCAAGCGGATGCTCGCCTACTCGGCGATCGCGCACGCCGGATTCCTGCTGGTCGGCATGGCCGGCACCAACGCCGACGGCCTGTCGGGCTCGATGTTCTACCTCGTCACGTACGGGTTCACCACGATCGCCGCGTTCGCCGTGGTGTCGCTGGTGCGCACCGGTGAGGGCGAGGCCAGCGACCTGTCCCAGTGGCAGGGCCTCGGCCGGACGTCGCCGGTGCTGGCCGGGATTTTCGCCTTCCTGCTGCTCGCGCTCGCCGGAATCCCGCTGACCAGCGGTTTCACCGGCAAGTTCGCGGTCTTCCAGGCGGCCATTTCCGGGGACGCCACGCCGCTGGTCGTCGTCGCCCTGGTGTGCAGCGCGATCGCCGCGTTCTTCTACGTCCGCGTCATCGTGCTGATGTTCTTCTCGGAGCCGCCTACCGACGGTCCGGTCGTGGTGACCCGGCCCAGCCTGACCTATGCCGCCGTCGGGGTCGGCGCGGCTGTAACCCTGCTGCTCGGGGTGGTTCCCCAGCCGTTGTTGGACCTGGCGAACACCGCGGCGACCTCCGGCTTCGTACGCTGATGGCGGCATGAGCAGAACCGGGTTGGCAACGATGGGGATCAGAGCTGATCCCGACCTCGAGAGCGCCGTCCGCGCGGGCCTGGCAGACGTCGAGCAGATCCTGCGCGACGCGGTCCGCAGCGACTTCGCGTTCGTCACGGAGGCGTCGCGGCATCTCACCGACGCGGGCGGAAAGCGCTTCCGCCCGACGGTGGTGCTGCTCGCGGCGCATTTCGCGGACCCGGCGGCCCCGGAGGTGATCCGGGCCGCCGCCGCCATCGAGCTGACCCACCTGTCGACGCTCTACCACGACGACGTGATGGACGAGGCCCCGCTGCGGCGCGGGGCCGCGTCCGCCAACGCCCGCTGGACGAACACCGTCGCGATCCTGGTGGGCGACTACCTGTTCGCCCGCGCGTCCGAGATCACCGCCGACCTCGGCCCGGAGGCGACCCGGATCCTCGCGCGGACGATCGCCACGCTGTGCGAGGGGCAGATCCGGGAGACCGTCGGCCCCGCGCCGGGCGAGGACCCAATCGAGCACTACCTGCGGGTCATCACCGGCAAGACGGCGTCGCTGGTCGCCGCCTCCGGCCGGCTCGGCGCCATGATGTCCGGGGCCGACCCGGTCACCGCCGACATCCTGGCCACCTTCGGCGAGCGGTTCGGCGTGGCCTTCCAGCTGTCCGACGACATCATCGACGTCGCCTCCAACTCGTCCGAGTCCGGCAAGACGCCGGGTACCGACCTGCGGGCCGGCGTGCTCACCCTGCCGGTGCTCTACGCGTTGCGCGGGGACGACCCGGGCGCCGACCGCCTGCGCGAGCTGCTGGCGGGCGGCTTCCACTCGGACGGTGAGGTCGAGGAGGCGCTCATGCTGCTGCGCGCCCACCCCGGCCTGGACCAGGCCCGCGCCGAGCTGCAGACCTGGGCCTCGGCCGCCCGCGACTGCCTGGCCCCGCTCCCGGAGGGCGCGGCCAAGTCGGCGCTGGAGAGCCTCGCCGACTACGTCATCGCCAGGACCGGCTGACCGGCGGCCAGGCTGACCGGCGGCCACCAGCCGCGGGCATCCGCCGGGCAGACGAGAAACGCCGCGAGGGCCGGCGCATCCACTGCGATGCGCCGGCCCTCGCGGCTGTTTCGGGCTTGCTTCGCCGTTCCCGCCGTCCGGCGTCAGTGCCAGGCGCCGGGGGTGGCGGTCGCCGTCGGGGTCGGGTCCGGGTCGGTGACCGTGATCGGCTCCAGCGGGACCGGCGTCGGGTTGAACGGCATCGTCAGCGGCGGCCGGGTCGGGGTACGCGGCTGCAGCGAGATGATCGGGATCTGGCCGAGGCCGCCGCCGCTGCTCGGGGAGGTCGTGGGCGACGTCGTCGGCGGCCGCTGGGTGGGCAGCGGGGTCGGGGTCTGGCTGCCGGTCGGCGTGGTGGTCGGCACCCCGCCCGTCGGCTGGGTGCTCGGGGTGCCGGAAACGCCGGGGCTCGTCGTCGTCGACGTGGTGGTGGGGTAGCCCGGCTGGTCGGTCAGCGGCACCACCGGGATCTCGAAGCCGGCCGAGATGCTCTCGGGGATGGTCAGCTCGCCGGTGGTCGAGGGCGCGGGAGCCGGCCCGGTCTCGTCGTCGTAGCTGGTCTGGGTGCTGCTGGCGGTCGGGGCCGGCGCCGGGGTCGCCTGCGGCGCGGTCGGCGTCGCCTGGCCGGTCGAGCGGCTCGCCCCGAACCCGCCGGCCGGCTGGGCGGCGGGCACGTGGCTCGTGCCACCGCCGTTGCCCGGCACCTGGATCGGGCCGGTCTCGTTGGTCAGCGCCATCCCGGCGACGAGCGCCGACAGCCCGGCGAGCGACGCCGTGCCGGCGACGGCCAGCTTCGCGCGGGTGCTGCCCGCCCGCCCGGCCGGCGCCCGGTGCGCGCCGGGCGAGCGCTGCCCGCCCTGCGGCCGGGGGCCACGGACCCGGGCCGGGCCGCGGTGGGCGCCACCCGCCCGGCGGGCACCGGCGCCGTCCCTGCTGGCGAAGAGCTGGTCGACCTCGTCGTCGACGTCGTCGTCCGGGTAGGGCTCGTACGGGTACGGCGCGCTGTAGCCGGCGGCGAACTCCCAGCCGGTCGGCTCGGTGTCGACGGCCGGGCCCCAGCCGGTGTCGCCGAGGTCGTGGTAGCTGGTCTGGCGGTAGCCGGTGCTGTAGCCGTGGTCGGCGTCGTACTCGGAGGGGTCGCTCCCTGGCCGCAGGTGGCGGGCGGCCGAGGTGCTCATCGAGATCGGGCCGGTGAGGGTGTCGAGCTCGCCCGGCGGCAGGAAGGGCGGCGGCGGTGGGACCGTGCGCACCCCCTCCGCGCGGGCGTGCCGCCCGGCCGTGTGGCTACCCACGCCGGCCTCCGGCCGCGACGTCGTGGTGTCCGAAGTGGTGACTGTGCACTGAGCCTCCGGCTTGATTCGGTGTGTGACCCCCCCGGGTGAACACCGCACGCACCCCCACGCGCACTGCCACGATACCGGACATCGATCACAAGTCCGTACCCGGCCCCTCCCACAGCTCCAAAGCACTCCGGACAACCAAAGAACAACAAGAATTGTGTTCGGTCGGGAAACTATTCGCCTTCGGGGCGGCGGAGCGTTCATGTAGTGGCCACGGAGCGGGCCGCGTGTGCCCGGGCGGGCCTGTGGGACGGGCGCGGCGGGCCGCCGTCGCGGCTGTCCGGCGGTCCAGCCGGCGGCGGGCGCGGTCTACTCGCCGGTGCTGTGCCTGGCGACGTAGCGGGTCAGCCAGGTGGCGGCGAACCAGTCGGGGTCCCAGTCGCCCGGCTCGACGTCGGTGGTGTCGCGCCAGAGGTAGGTGAGGACACGGCGCGGGGGCGGGCCGGCGCCGTCGCGGCCGTCGGCGCCGGCCGGGCCGGCGGCGGCGACCTCGACCTGGCTCAGCAGGTAGGCGTCGCCCTCGAAGTCGTCGAAGACGGCCCACTCGGCGGGAGTGAGGCCGTGGATCAGCTTCCCGTTGGCGCGCCGGCCGGGCGCGAGCACCAGGCCGGGGTAGACCCGCCCGGGCAGCCGCGCCGCCCGCCAGCCGGGCAGGACGGCGGGGCTCGTCGGCGGCCGGCGGCGGATCAGCGCCTCGACGACCTCGCCGAACAGCAGCGTGCCGTAGACGAACAGCGCCGTCCCGGCCCGCTCGCCGGGCGGCGGTACCTGCCAGGCGTCGTCCATCCGTGCCTCCCTCCGTCCGCCCTCCGTCCGGGCCGTGCCGCCCGCCGCGCCTCGCCGTCACCGCCCCGCGCCCCGCGCCCGCGGCTGGCACGCGCCCACGCTCGTCCCGTCCCGCCGGTGGGCGCACGGCGGTCGTGCCCCGGGGCGCCGGCCGGGCCGCGCGCCCGGCCAGGCCGCGGACCAGGGGTCAGCCTGGGATGCCGAGCAGGTCCGGCAGGTCGGCGATCGAGGCGATGACGTGGTCCGGGGTGCCGGGGGCGGCCGCCAGCGCCTCCGGGCGGAACTTGCCGGTGCGGACCAGCACCCCCCTCAGGCCCACCCGCTGGGCGGCGAGCACGTCGCTGGTGACGCTGTCGCCGACCATCAGCGCCTGGCCGGCCTCGACGCCGACGAGGTCGAGCGCGGCGGCGAAGAAGTCCGGCGACGGCTTGCCGACGACCGTCGCCCGCACGCCGGCCGACTCCTCCAGGCCGGCCAGGTAGGCCCCGGTGTCGAGGACCAGGCCGGTGCCCGTCGCCCAGTAGTGGTTGCGGTGCAGGGCGACCAGCGCCGCCCCGTCCAGCAGGTGGCGGAACACCTGGTTGAGCGCGTCCCAGGTGAACTCCGGCCCGGCGCCGCCGAGGACGACGACGTCCGGCCGCTCGTCCGGGCCGGCCAGCCGGATGCCGTCGAGGTCGGCGGTGTTGTCGCCGCTGTTGAGCAGGTGGACGCGCGCGCCCGGGTGGTGGCGGCGCAGGTGGGCGGCGCCGATGGCGGTCGCGGTGATGATCTCGCTGTCGTCGGCGGCGATCCCGGCGGCTCGCAGCGCCGCGCCGATCTCGGCCCGGGTGCGCGACGTGGTGTTGGTGAGGAAGGCGACGGCCAGCCCCGCGTCCCGGATCCGGCGGACCGCCGCGGCCGCGCCGGGCAACGCCCGCCAGGAGATCGTCAGCACCCCATCGATGTCCAGGAACACCGCCCGGCAACCCGGCACACCCATGCGGAAAAAGCTATCCCCGGCTGCCCGGCCAGGGCGGCGGATCGGCCTTCCGGAACGCCGCCGTAACAGTTCCGACAGACGCCCGCCGCGGTCACCCCTGAGGCCGCGGTGGCCGCCGCCGCCGAGCGGCGCCGGTGCTGTCCGTGGCGGCGGCGCTCGGCTTCGGTGTCAGCCGCCGGGGGCGCCGGTCGGGGTGGCGGCCGGCGGGGCGGCGGCGTCGTCCTGGCCCCAGTCGTTCGCCGGGTGGGCGGCGCCGCCGATCGCGCTGCCGAACGCCTCGCCAGGGCCCGGGGATGCGGTGGGCGCCGGCGAGGCCGCCTCGCCGCCGCCGGCCGGGGCGCCGGGCGTGCCGCGCCGGGTCAGGACGAAGACGGGGAAGGGGTAGCTGCGGGTGGCTGACGGCGCGTCGATGCCGGCGACGGTCTCCGATGCCGGGCCGGGGTCCTCCCGGCCGCCGAACGTGAACAGGCCGAGCAGCAGCCCACCGACGGTGGCGGCGACGATCACGCAGGCCGCCGCCACCAGCCCGAACCGGCGCGACCGTTCCCGCGCCCGCCGGGCGGCGCGCCGGCTCACCGGGGTGGTCGGCGCGGGGGAGACGGAGACCCCAGTGCCGGCGCGGCCAGGGGTGGCGGTGGGGCCCGCCGTGGCGGCTCCGCCGGCGGTGGCGTCGTCCCCGCCGGCCGTGTCGGCCGGGCCCGTCGTGCCTGGCTCGTCGCGGCCGCTCGGGCCGCTCGGGCCGGTCACGGCCGCGGTGTCGGCAATGGTCGACGTGGCCGACGCGGCCGATGTGGTGGTGGGCAGCACGCTGGTCGGCGGGAGGAAGCCGATCGGGATCGCGCTGGTGTCGGTGGTGCTGAAGCCGCCGCCGGCGTCCACCTGGGGCTGTTGGCGGAGCGGGAGCGCGCCGGTCGTCGGCTCCGGCGGCGCGCCGTCCGGGTAGGCCCAGGGCGACGCCGGCTGGGTGGCGGCCGGGTCCGGGTACGCCGGCACGGCCGGCGGGACCGGCAGGGCCGGCGGCGGCATGGCCTGGTCGCGGGGCGTGGCAGCCAAGGGGGTTGGCGGGACGTACGGCACGCCCTTGTCGAGCGCCTCGCGGTAGGCCGCGATCGGGATCGCGGTCGTGTCGGCCGGGGCGAAGCCGCTGCCAACCGCGCCGGAGCGGGTCAGGTCGTACGGAGCGCTCGGCGGCTCGCTGGCGGCCGCGGCCGGGTAGCCGGTCGGCCACGGGGCCGGCGCCGGGGCGGCGGCGCCCGGGGTGGGCGACGAGGCGGTGCCGCCCGCGGCCGGCTCCTGGCCGGGCTGCTCGAGGTACGGCCGGTGGTAGTCGGTGAACCACTGGGATGCCGACGGCGCGGGGCCCGGCGGAGCTGGCTGCGGAGTGGGCGGCGAGTAGGTCGGGTATCCGCTCGGGAACGCCTCCGCCGACGGCGGCGGGGCCAGCCCTTCCCGGAACTCGGCGATCGGGATCGCGGTGGTGTCCGTCGGCGCGAAGCCGCCGCTGCCCAGGTCGGTGGGCGGCGGCGGCAGGTAGGACTTCGGGTAGAGCTCGCCGGTCGCCTCAGGCATGGCTGGCGCCGGGTGCGCCGACTGGGGCACCGGCGGCTGCGGTACCGGCGGTTGGGGTACCGGCGGCTCGAACCACGACCACTGCCGGGTGGGAGCCGGCGGCGCGGGCTGTGGTGGCGGTGCCGGCGTCTGCGCGGCCGCGGGCGGACCCCAGACCTGGGCGGGCGGTGGGGT
>JADGHD010000301.1 GCA_019689615.1 Frankia sp.
GACTAGTGTTCACCTGTGCTTCCGCTGGAGGGAATGACCGTCGTCAGCCTGGAGCACGCGGTCGCGCTGCCGTTCGCGACCCGCCACCTCGCCGAGTACGGCGCGCGGGTGATCAAGGTGGAGCGGCCCGGGGACGGTGACTTCGCCCGGGCGTACGACGCAGCCGTGCGCGGCATGTCGTCCCACTTCTCCTGGCTGAACCGGTCGAAGGAGTCGTTCGCCGTCGACATCAAGTCGCCGACGGGCCGCGAGGCGCTCGAGCGACTGGTCGCGCGGGCGGACGTGGTCGCGCAGAACCTCTCGCCCGGCGCCGCCGCCCGGCTGGGCCTGGACGCGGCGGCCGTCATCGCCCGCTACCCGTCGGTGGTCGCGGTCGACCTGTCCGGCTATGGCCCGGGCGGCCCGTACTCGGCCCGGCGGGCCTACGACATGCTCATCCAGGCGGAGTCCGGGCTGATCTCGGTCACCGGGACGCGGGAGCACCCGGCCAAGGCCGGGTTCGCGGCCGGTGACGTCGCCGCCGGCAGCTACGTCGCCCAGGCGGTGCTGGCCGCGTTGCTGCGCCGGACGCGCACCGGCGCCGGCGCCGCCCTGACCATCACGATGCTCGACGCGCTCACGGAGTGGATGGGCTACGCCGTCCAGTACGCCGAGCACACCGGCCGCCAGCCGCCGCGCTCGGGGCTCAGCCACCCGGCGATCGCCCCCTACGACGCGTTCACCACGGCTGACGGCGACCAACTGCTGATCGGGGTGCAGAACGACCGGGAGTGGGCCCGGCTGGCCCGCGGCCTGCTGGGCCGCCCAGAGCTGGCCGAGGACCCGGAGTTCGCGACCAACCAGGCGCGCACCCGCAACCGGGCGCGAACGGACGCGATCGTCGCGGCGGCGTTCGGGCAGCTGAGCACGGCGGCCGTCACCGCCGGCCTGGACGAGGCCGGGATCGCCTATGCGCGGCTCAACCAGCTCGACGGCGTGCTGAACCACCCGCAGCTGGCCGCCCGCGGGCGCTGGGTCTCGGTCGACTCGCCGGTCGGCCCGCTGCGCCAGCTACGCCCGGTCGTCGAGTTCCCCGACGACGCGCCGAAGCTGGAGCCGCTGCCCGCGCTCGGCGAGCACACCGAGAAGATCCTCACCGAGCTCGGCTACAGCGCCGACGAGATCGCCGCCATGCGCGCCGCCGGCGCCCTGTGAACCCCCACCCGCGGCGGCAGGGGAGCATAGGCGCTGTGCCGTACGTCAGCTTCCTGACCGACTACGGGCTCGCCGACGGCTTCGTCGCCGCCTGCCAGGGCGTGCTGCTGCGCCGCGGGGTGCACGCCCTCGACATCACCCACCTCATCCCCCCTGGGGACATCCGCCGCGGCGCGGCCGTGCTCGCCCAGACGGTGCGCTACCTGCCGGTCGATGCGCACCTCGCGGTGGTCGACCCGGGTGTCGGCACCAGCCGGCGCGGGCTGGTGCTGGTCACCCCGGGCGGGCTGCTGGTCGGCCCGGACAACGGGCTGCTGGAGCCGGCAGCCGCCGTGCTCGGCGGGGTGACGGAGGCGGTGGCGCTGGCCGTCCAGCCGGGGGTGCCGGCGACCTTCCACGGCCGGGACCTGTTCGCGCCGGCCGCGGCCGCGCTGGCCACCGGCACGCCCCCGGCCGACCTGGGCGAGCCGGTGGACCCGGCCACCATGGTCCGCCTGCCGCCAGCGCTCGCCCGGGTGCGCCCGGCCGCCGACCAGGAGCCGGAGGCCGCCGGCCCGGCGGGTGACAAGGACCAGGCCGGGCCGCGGGAGCTGGAGGCCGAGGTCGTGCTGGTGGACCGGTTCGGCAACGTGCAGCTCGCGGCCAGCGGCGAGCTGCTGGCCGACCTGGGCCTGCGCCCGGGGGGCCAGGCGGAGATCAGCGTGGCCGGCCGGCCGGACCCGCGGGCGTCCGTCCCGGTCGGGGTGACCTTCGGCTCGGTCGAGCCCGGTGAGCTGGTCCTCTACGTCGACTCCGCCGGCATGGCCGCGTTCGCCGTGCGCGATGGCGACGCCGCCACCCGCCTTCGCGTCGCCCCGGGCGACGTGGTCACCGTCCGGCCCGGCTGACCGCCGCCAACCGCCCGTCCCCCCGGGCGCCTGCGGCGCGCCACGTGCCCGGCGGACCGGCGCGTCCAGCGCCGCCGGTCCCCCGGGTGCCTGCGGCGGCCAGCGGGGGCGGTCAGCAGAAGCCGGGGATGGTCAGCCAGGCCGGGCCGGCCGGGGGAGCGTCGTCGCGCAGCACGCTGCCCTCGATCCGCCCGTACGGGCGGTCGGCGGCGTAGAACACCACGTTCGGGTTGTCCAGGCCGAACGGCGTCAGGTCGACCAGGAAGTGGTGCTTGTTCGGCATCGACATCCGGATCTCTGCCACCTCGGGCCGCGCGGCCAGCACCGCCTCGCCCATCCGGTAGAGCGTCTGCTGCAGGGCCAGGCTGTGCACCGAGGCGAACGTCTCCAGCAGGATCGTGCGGATCTCGGTGAACATCGCGCCGAAGTCGTGGTCGACGCCGATCAGCCGCCACCGCGCCGTCACCTCGGTGGCCAGGATCCGGTCGGTCGTTTCCTCGAGCGTGGTGTAGCGGTCCCGGGGGAATCCCCAGAACTCCGACCCGGTGGATTTCAGTACGACCAGGCCGGCGATGCCGGAGACGACGTAGGGCGTCTCGCCGTCCATCGTCACGACCGTCGTGCGCCGTTCGCCACCGGCTCGGGTGAACGCGTGGTCATGGCCGGTGCCGCCGACTGGAATGCGTTCCCATCCCGCCTGCTCGATCTCGATCCGCGCGCCGGTGACCCACGGCAGCGCGCCGACGAAATGCCGGCCGAGCCGCAGCGCGAACTCCTCGATCTCGCCGACGCCGGCGCGCGCGAACGCGTAAACGGTGTTCTTCTGCGTGTCCGTGGGCAGCACATGCGCGTTGTCCCCGGCGAGGTGCGCTGCGGCGAAATCGCCGCGCAGCGCCGTCGAGACGGTGAGGTCGGTGATCCGGTGGGCCGGGGCTGACCGGTCCACGTGCACCAGCCGCACCTCCGCCTTCCCGTACTGGTTCGGCCCGAGCACGATCGCCATGGCGCCTCCCGCCTTGTGCCACAGGGGCGGGCGGGCCGCCCGGCCCCGCGCCGGTGGTCCCCGCCCGGTCGGTGTGAGTCTGCCGCCCGGCCGGGCGCAGGCGGGTGACGACCGCGTTCGACCGGCGTTGCGTCGTCCGCCCGGCCGGCGCCGGACGCGGTGACTCGGTCGCTGAAAGTGGTTTTGTCGGCGCTTTCTGTGACGACGGGCTCCTGTACCGCCACCGCCGCCGGAAGTTGTTCGTTCGCCAGCCACCCGGTGGGATTAGGGCACCGCCCGCGGTGGTTCTCGCGGTGCACGCTGGTGTGGGCGTCGGTCACACGGCGTGGGAGGGGATCGTGAGTACTGCACGGAGAACGCCACTCTCCGTATCGCCCGGCATGGGCTTTGGTAATGGTCGGGTGGGTGACAGGGATATTTCGGCCGCCGGACGCGCCGAACCGCGTGCCGATAGGTACGGTCCGGCTGAGGGTTGCCGACCGGGTTCGGTACCGGTCCCGCAGATCGGAAGAAGGCGTCCCATGGTCTTCTCGGCCATGCCCCGGATTTCGGCCACGGCTCGCGCGCGCATTCCCGGCGCCGGCCGTTCGGTAACGCGCGGACGGGCGGGTGTCGCGCTGCTCGCGGGCCTGCTCGCGGTGGTGCTGGCCGCCTGTGGCGGTGGCGGCGGGGCTCCGGAGCCGAGCCCGACGACCCCGCCACCCGTCGCCCCGCAGATCACGATCACGCCGGCCGACGGCACCGGCGGTGTGGCCGTGACCGAGAAGGTCGTGGTGACCTCGAACGTCCCGCTGGAGTCCGTGACGGTCAACCGCGGCGCCAGCGAGTCGCAGCAGACCCCGGCCGGCACGCTGCTCGGCGAGTTCTCCCCGGACCGGCGGACCTGGACCTCGACCGGTGGCCTGTTCGCCGACAGCCAGTACCAGGTGCAGGCGGTGACCGCTGCCGCCGAGGGCGTGATCGGCACCGCGACCGCCGCCTCGACGTTCGCCACCGGCATCCCGGAGAAGTCGTTCAAGGTGTCCTGGGAGCCGGTCGACGGCCAGGTCGTCGGCGTCGGCACCCCGGTGACCCTCACCTTCAGCGGCCCGACGACCGACCGGGCCGCCGTGCAGGGCCGGCTGGTGATCCGCACCGAGCCGGCGATCGAGGGCGCCTGGAGCTGGGCGTCGGACCGGGTGGTCCGCTGGCGGCCGAAGGAGTACTGGCCGAGCGGCACGAAGGTCCACGTCGAGGCGAACCTCGCCGGGCTCGAGGCCGGCAACGGCTTCGTCGGCGTCAAGGACCGGGTGATGGACTTCACCATCGGGCCGAAGCAGATCAGCTACGTCGACCTGCAGACCCACACGATGGAGGTCTACCAGAACGACCAGCTGGTCCGGCAGATGCCGATCAGCGGCGGCAAGGGCGGCAAGCCCAGCTTCCTGACCATGGAGGGCCCGCACAACGTCCTCGGCAAGGCCGACCTCGTGATCATGGACTCCGCGACCGTCGGCATCCCCAAGGGCGACCCGGAGTACTACTACGAGGAAGTCCAGTGGGCCGTGCAGTACACCAGCGGCGGCCAGTACGTGCACTCGGCCCCGTGGTCGGTCGCGTCGCAGGGCCGGGCCAACGTCTCGCACGGTTGCGTGAACGCCTCTCCGGCCGACGCCGAGTGGTTCTACAACTTCAGTCAGTTCGGGGACATCATCGACATCCGCAACAGCGGCCGGCCGCCGGACCTGTCCCAGCTGGGCAACGACTGGTCGATCCCGTGGTCGGACTGGGTGGCCGGCAGTGCCCTGCCGGTGACGGCCGCCGCGGACGCCGGCTCGATCGCCGCCCCGCCTGCGCAGGGCGACACCTCAGCCGACCGGCCGGGAGCCTGACCGTCGACGGCCGCCACGCCCGCCCGTTGGGATGGGATCATGGTGGTAGCCGTCACCGCCGCCGGCGGCCGCTGAACTGGCCGCCGGCGGCGGCGTGCCCGACGGCGGCTGGCCGGTCACGGCCGGGACGGCCGAATATCCCAGATGGGCGGCTGTGTCCTCGCCGTGCGGTAGGGCACACGATGGAATGCGCGAGGGCGGTGGTGTAGCCGCCGCGGGCATCGGGTTGAGTAGAAGGATGGCGATGGCGGCGGGCGGTGCGGACGCCCGGTCGAAGCGGGCGGACCCGGTGTGGCCGGTCACGGCCGGCGGCGCGGCGCGGGCCGAGGCGAGCGTCGCGGCGGGCGGCGAGACCCGCGCCGACCGGTGGCGGCGGCGGATGCGGGACCCGGCGATCGGCCGGCCGGTCTGGTGGGTCGAGATCGCCATCCTGCTGGTGCTCTACTACGCCTACACCGCCACCCGCGGCTTCGCCGACGGCTCCGAGGCGGAGGCCGTCCGCGCCGGCGAGACCCTGCTGCGCTGGCAGGAGGCCCTCGGGCTGGACATCGAGCTCGGCCTCAACCGTTGGCTGCACGACGTGCCGGCGCTGGCGGTGCTGTGCTGCTACTACTACGCCACCCTGCACTTCGTGGTGACCCCGGCGGTCATCGTCTGGTTGCACATCCGCCACCCACGCAGCTACTCCCGGGCCAGATGGGCCCTGGTGACCACCACGGTCGTCTGCCTGATCGTGTTCTACGTGGTGCCGATGGCGCCGCCGCGGCTGCTGCCGGACGCCGGCTTCACCGACACGATGGCCTACTACCACGACTGGGGCTGGTGGAGCGGCAACGCCAGCGCCGCCCCGAACGGGCTCGACGAGCTGGCCAACCAGTACGCCGCCATGCCGTCGCTGCACTGCGCCTGGGCGCTGTGGTGCGGGGTGCTGCTCGCCCGGCACGCCCGCTGGCGCTGGGTCCGCGTGCTCGGGGCGCTCTACCCCGCGGGCACCGCGTTCGTGGTGATGGCGACCGCGAACCACTACCTCCTCGACGCCGTCGCCGGCTGGCTGGTGCTGGCGTTCGCCGCCGTCGCGGCCACCGCGCTCACCCGCTGGACGACCAGCCGCGCTGCCAGCCTCGCCGCCGCCGCGCCCGTCGGCCCAGCCGAGGCCGTGGGCGCCGGGCAGCCCGTGCCCGTCGAGGCCGTCGGCGCGCAGGCCACCCAGCCCGCCCCGGCCACGGCCACGGCCACCGTGGTGGTCCCGCGACAGTCCTAGCGCCCAGCCCGGGCCCGGTGGCCCGCTGCTGGGCGGTGTGCCGCGGCGCGACGCGCCGAGGCGACCGGACGGGTGTGGGGACAGGCCGGTCATGTGCGACAGTTGCCCTGTCGCGACGGCGTCCCGCCTTGTCCGACAAACCCCCATCAGCCCAGCACCACCC
>JADGHD010000302.1 GCA_019689615.1 Frankia sp.
GGGGGGGGGGGATGCGACGGGCCCGGCTGGCCGGGTGGGCCCGCCGGGCCAGGGCGCGGATCGCGTCGTTGACGGCGTCCGGGCGCTCCAGCGGCAGGCCGTGGCCGGCGCCCTCCTCGACCACCAGCTCGGCCTCGGGCAGCGCCTCGGCGAGCGTGCGGCTGTGCGGCAGCGGGGTCATCAGGTCGTGCGTGCCGACCATCAGCACCGTCGGGACGTTGCGCAGCACGCTGGCGGCCGCGAGCTTGTCGTGCTCGAGCAGCGTGGGCAGGAACGAGGCGATCACCGGGATCGGGGTGGAGGCGATCATGCCCTCCAGGAAGGTCACCACCGACGGTGGGATGTCGGTGTTGCCGAAGCCGACCCGGCGTGTGATCGAGTAGGCGAGGTCGCTGCCGCGCCGGCGCGCCCGCTCCAGCAGCGGCGGCGTGAGCCGCATCCCGACCGCGAGCTTCGGCAGCACCCTGCGGACGGCCGCCGTGACCCCTGCCGGCAGGCCGAAGGTGACCCGGGCCAGGTCGCCTGCGCTCGTCGACAGCAGCGCCACCCCGACGACCCGCTCGTCGAACAGCTCCGGGTGCCGCTCGGCCAGACCGAGGATGGTCATCCCGCCCATCGAGTGGCCGACCAGCACGACCGGCCCGGTCGGTACCCGGGCGGCGAGCACCGCGTACAGGTCGTCGGCCAACTGGTCGATCGTGCACCGGGCCACCTCTGACGGGCCGGAGCGGCCGTGCGCCCGCTGGTCGTAGAACACCATCGGGCCGAGGTCGGCCAGCGCCCGCTGCTGGAAGCACCACGAGTCGGCGGTGACGCAGAAGCCGTGGACGAAGACGAGCGTCGGCCCGGGGGTGCCCGCGCCGCTCTCGATGACGTGCAGCGGGACGCCGTCGCTGGCGAGGACGGTGACCGGCTGGCCGGTGACCGGGCCGGGGCGCAGCTCCTCGGGGACGTCCTGGCGCGCCCGGGCCCGGCGGGTGGCCCGCCGCTCGGCCAGCAGGCCGGCCGCGACCACCGCGCTGACCAGCCCGAGACCGCCACCGGTCGCCCGGGCGGCCTTCGAGCCGGCCATCGAGCTGACCGCGTCCGCGGCGGCGCGCAGCGGCTGGCTACTCGCTCCGGCCGTCGTGCCCACCACCTGTCACCTCGCTCGTCGCACCGGCCGCCCGGCCAGGCCTGGCTGGTTACGGCCGGTTGTCGTCCCCCCGTCCCCGATGATGCACCGCCCACGGGACACGCACGAGACGACCGGGACGGGCGCCATGGGGCGGGGACGCGGCGTGGTGGCCCGGCGGCCCGGCCGGCCCGGCCGGGCGCGCAGGGTGACGAACGGGCCTAGAAGGTGATGACAAGGCGGCCGCGGGTGCCGCCGGCCTCCAGACGGCGGTGGGCCTCGCCGGCCCGGTCCGGCGGGTAGGTGGCGGCCACCCGCAGCGTGATGACGCCCTTCTCGGCCAGCTCGCGCAGCCGGTCGAGCTTGGCCCGCTCGGTCGCGTACGTGCCGACCCAGACCGGGTGGATCCGGATCCCCCGCTCGCTCGGGCCGGAGAAGCCGCGGACCGAGGCGAACGCCCCGTTGTCGCGCACCGCCGGCAGTACCAGCTCGTTCTGCACCGCCCCGTCGGCCAAGCCGGCCACGCCCTCCGGGACGACCTCGCGGATCCGGGCGGCCACGTCGTCGCCGCGGCGGACCACCACGTCCGCGCCGAGGTCCCGGACCAGCTGCTCGTCCGCCTCGGCTGCGTCCGCGATCACCCGCAGGCCCTCGGCCTTGGCCAGCTGGACGACGTAGCCGCCGTAGCAGCCGGCGGCGCCGGTGACCGCCAGCGTCTCCCCGGGGGAGAGCGCCAGCAGGTCCAGGGTCTGGCGGGCGGTCAGGCCGTTCATCGGCAGGGTGGACGCGGCCGCGTCGCTCGCCCCGCGCGGCGCCCGCACCACCGAGTCGGCCGGCACCACCAGCTGCTCGGCGTAGGCGCCGTTCGAGCCCCGCGGCACCACGATCGCCATCACCCGGTCGCCGATCGCCAGGTCGGTCTGCACGTCCGGCCCGATCTCGTCGAGCACGCCGGCGGCGTCCATGCCGGGCACATAGGGCGGCGGCCACTGCTTGAGCATGTCGGCGCGGGCCCCGTTCCGCACATAGGTGTCGGTCGGGTTCACCGTCGCGGCTGTCACTCGGATTCGTACTTCTCCCGGGCCGGCGTGGCGTTCTGGGAGCTCAACTACTTGCAGGGCCTCTGGCCCGCCGAACTCGGTTACTCCAACCGCGCGCATGGGCCACATCAAAGCCGATCGGCATTGTCGGGCGCCGCCTTCTCCGCCTCGTGGAAGACATTTCGGACGACCGCCGGCCCGGGCGCTGACCTGGCCCGCTGGCAGCACCGGGAGCTGGGCGGCTGGCCGGGGTGGCGGTTGGTGTGCGGCGCGGGGCGGATGTCGGGGCTGTCGGACCTGGTGGGCATAGTGGCGGGCGGAGCATCGCTCCCCCTGGCCCGGAACGCCGCCCGCTCCCGTCGGTGGCTCGAACATATGATCTGGACGCGATGAGCACTCTCTTCGACGACCTCCCCGGCGGGGGCGGCCCCACCACGGACGAGCCGTACGACATGTTCGCCCCGGCGGTACTGGCCGCCGCGCCGGCGCCGGCGGTGGCCGCCCGGCCGCGGCCCGCGCGGCTCGACCCGGAGGCGCTGCTGGCCGACCTCAACCCGCAGCAGCGGGCGGCCGTGGTGCACGAGGGCTCGCCGCTGCTGATCGTCGCCGGGGCCGGGTCGGGCAAGACCAGGGTGCTCACGTTCCGCATCGCCTACCTGCTGGCCGCCCGGGGGGTGCACCCGGGCGAGATCCTCGCGATCACGTTCACCAACAAGGCGGCGAACGAGATGAAGGAGCGGGTCGCGGCGCTCGTGGGCGGCCGCGTCCGCGCGATGTGGGTGAGCACGTTCCACTCGGCCTGCGTGCGGATTCTGCGCAACGAGGCCAGGCGGCTCGGCTTCACCAGCTCGTTCTCGGTCTACGACGCGGCGGACGCGCAGCGGCTGATCACCCTCGTCTGCCGGGACCTCGACCTCGACCCGAAGCGCCACCCGGCCCGCGGGCTCGCCGCGCAGGTCAGCACCCTGAAGAACGAGCTGGTCGACCACGAGACCGCGGCGGCGAAGGCCTCCAGCCACCACGAGCGGACCGTCGCCGAGGTGTACGCGCTCTACCAGCGCCGGCTGCGCGAGGCGAACGCGCTGGACTTCGACGACCTGATCATGACGACGGTCAACCTGCTGCAGGTCTTCCCTGACGTCGCCGAGCACTACCGGCGCCGGTTCCGGCACGTGCTGGTCGACGAGTACCAGGACACCAACCACGCCCAGTACGTGCTGATCCGGGAGCTGGTCGGCGGCTCGGCCACGGCGCGGCCCGGCGAGGGCGACGCCGTCGCGCCGGCAGAGCTGTGCGTCGTCGGTGACGCGGACCAGTCGATCTACGCCTTCCGCGGCGCGGACATCCGCAACATCGTCGAGTTCGAGGAGGACTTCCCGGACGCGAAGGTCGTCCTGCTCGAGCAGAACTACCGCTCGACCCAGACGATCCTGTCCGCAGCCAACGCCGTCATCGCCCGCAACAGCCAGCGCAAGCCGAAGCGGCTGTGGTCCGACGCCGGGGACGGGGAGAAGATCGTCGGCTTCGTCGCCGACAACGAGCACGACGAGGCCGCGTTCGTCGCCGAGGAGGTGGACCGGCTCACCGACGCCGGCCTGGCCAGGCCGGCCGACGTCGCGGTGTTCTACCGGACGAACGCGCAGAGCCGGGTCTTCGAGGAGATCTTCATCCGGGTCGGCCTGCCGTACCGCGTGGTCGGCGGGGTGCGGTTCTACGAGCGCAAGGAGATCCGCGACCTGCTGGCCTACCTGCGGGTCCTGGTGAACCCGGCGGACACGGTGAACCTGCGGCGCATCCTCAACGTCCCGCGCCGGGGCATCGGCGAGCGGGCCGAGGCGATGCTCGCCGCGTTCGCCGAGCGGGAGCGGATCCCGTTCGCCGAGGCGCTGAACCGGGTGGACGAGGTGGCGGGGATCGCCACCCGCTCGGCCAGGGCGGTGCGCGAGTTCGCCGGGCTGCTCGCCGAGCTGCGCGAGGTCGCCGCCGGCGACCCGGTGGCCACCGTCGAGGCGGTGCTGGAGCGCACCGGCTATCTGGCCGAGCTGGTCGCCGAGGACACGATCGAGGCGCAGGGCCGGGTGGAGAACCTCCAGGAGCTCGTCGCCGTCGTCCAGGAGTTCACCGAGCGGTTCCCCGACGGCACCCTCGCCGGCTTCCTCGAGCAGGTCTCGCTGGTCGCCGACGCCGACCAGGTGCCGACCGACGACGGCTCGGACGGGGTCGTCACGCTGATGACCCTGCACAGCGCCAAGGGGCTGGAGTTCCCGGTGGTGTTCCTCACCGGGCTGGAGGACGGGGTGTTCCCGCACCAGCGCACCCTCGGCGAGCCGGCGCAGCTCGAGGAGGAGCGCCGGCTGGCCTACGTCGGCGTGACCAGGGCCCGCCAGCGGCTGTACCTGACCCGCGCGCTGGTCCGCACGGCCTGGGGGCAGCCGCTCTACAACCCGCCGTCGCGGTTCCTGACCGAGATCCCCGAGCACCTGATCGACTGGCGCCGGCTGCCGAGCCCGCCGCCGTCGACCGGCAGCGGGTTCGGCTCCGGCGGGCGCGGGCCCTCCGGCGCCGGTGCCAGCAGGGGCGGCCGGACGGCGGGCGGCTCGCCGTTCGGCGGCGGGCGCGCCCGGCCGGCCAGCCGCCCGATCCCGCAGCTTTCCGTCGGCGACCGGGTCAACCACGACGTCTTCGGCCTCGGCGTCGTCGTAGCCACCAGCGGCGTCGCCGAGTCGTCCCAGGCGAAGGTCGACTTCGGCGAGGGCACCGGCACCAAGGACCTGCTCCTGCGCTACGCCCCTCTCACCAAGCTCTGACGGCCCGGCCGGGCGCCCCCGCGGGCCGGCGGGTCCAGGTGGCCGGGCCGGCTACGGCGTGCGGGCGGCGGGGACGGCGGTCGCCGAGGCCAGCTCGGCCACCCGGTCGGCGGTGCCGAGGTCGATGTTGCCGCCGGACAGGACGACGGCCGTCGGCCCCTCTGCCAGCGCCGGGTGGCGCAGCAGGGCGGCGACAC
The DNA here is from genome assembly GCA_019689615.1 of Frankia sp. Classification (GTDB taxonomy): domain Bacteria; phylum Actinomycetota; class Actinomycetes; order Frankiales; family Frankiaceae; genus Pseudofrankia. Next base: position 5,159 of record JADGHD010000302.1, read on the forward strand.
CGGCGGCGCCGGCCGGCTCCACCTCGTGCCCGCCGGTGCGCGCCAGCAGCACCATCGCCTCCCAGAACGCGGCCTCGTCGACCGTCACCACGTCGTCGAGCAGCCGCGTGCCGAGCGCCACCGGCAGCCGCCCCGGCAGGCGCACCGCCATCCCGTCGGCGATGGTCTGGGCCGGCGCCGACACCTGGTGGCCGGCCCGGAACGACCGGGCGAACGCCGGCGCGCCCTCGGCCTGCACGCCGATGACCCGCACGCGGGCACCGCGGGCGGCGAACGCCGCGGCGATCCCGGTGACCAGCCCGCCGCCGCCGACCCCGACCAGCACCGTGCGCAGCCCCGGCACCTGCTCCAGCAGCTCCAGGCCGATCGTGCCCTGGCCGGCGATCACCGCCGGGTCGTCGAACGGGTGTACCAGCAGCCGCCCGCCCTCGGCGGCGAACTCCTCGGCGGCGGCCAGCGCGGCGTCCACCCCGCCGCTGACGTAGCGCACCTTCGCCCCCCAGCGCCTGGTCCTGGCCACCTTGACCGGGTTCGCGCCGGCCGGGACGAAGATCGTCGACGGTACCCCGAAGCGGGCCGCCGTGAAGGCGCCCCCCTGGGCGTGGTTGCCGGCGCTCGCCGCGACCAGCCCGCGGGCGCGCGCGGCCGGGTCGGCGTTGGCGACCCGGTTGTAGGCGCCGCGCAGCTTGAACGAGCGGGTGTGCTGCTCGTGCTCGCACTTCAGCCAGACCGGGACGCCGGTCCGGCGGGACAGCCCCGGGTGGGCGACGACGCGGGTGCGGCGGGCCACGCCGGCGAGCGTGGCGGCGGCCCGCTCGACGTCGATGTCCGGGAGCGGCGCCCGGGCGGCTCGGCCTCGGCCGGGCCGCGTGCCGCCGTCGCCGGGCGTGTCGGCCTCCGGGGCGTCGGCCTGTCCGGTGCCGTCTGCGGCGCTGGCCGGGGCGGCTGGCTGGTGGTGGGACCGCGGCGACGGCGTCGTCGCTGCTGGCTGGCTCATTCGTCTGCTCCAGGTGGCTCGGCGGCCACCCCTTACGCCGTGGCCGCGGCAAACAAAAAAGCCCTCCGCGGGTGCGGAAGGGCTGGGCGCGCGACCGACAGCTCGGACGCGCGCCTACGTAATGGCCATGAGGTGCAGCTGCACAGTGCCAGCCTGCCCCCCGCGGCCCGGTTCGTCAAACCGGCCGGGCCCCGGGGCGCCCCCCCCCCCCGCCCCCCCC
>JADGHD010000303.1 GCA_019689615.1 Frankia sp.
CGGTGGCGTCGTAGGCCGGGGCGGCGCTGCCGTAGCCCGGGGCGGTGCCGCCGTAGGCAGGGGAGGTGCCGCCGTAGGCCGGCGCGGCGTATGCCTGGCCGGTGCCCCCGTTCGCCAGCGCGGTGCCGCCCTGGGCCGGCGCGCTGCCGGCGTGACCGGCCTGCCAGCCGTTGGCCGCCGCCTGCTGGGCCGGGGCGGCGGGTGGCGCCGCGGCCGGCGACGGGCCGAAGACGTCGACGACGCCAACGGGCGAGGGGGCAGCCGTCGCCGGGTAGGAGTACGTGGGCCCGGCGGGCGGCGTGGTTGGCTGCGCCGAGGGCGTCGCCTGGGCCGGCCACGCGGAGCCGACATCGAAGGGGTCGACAGGCCGCTGCTGGGCCTGCTGCTGGGCGGGTTCGGCGCCGACGACCCAGCCAGCGCCAGCGGCCGGCGCGCCCCAGGAGCCGGCGCTGGCCGCGCGGCCCTGGCTGGGGGCGGATGGAGCCGGTTCCGGCGCGCCGACCCGTTCGACGGCGAAGAAGTCGTCGCCGCTCACCGCGTCGACCGGCCAGCCCCGCCGTGATGCTCCGGCGCACCGCGTGGCCGAACGGTCTGTCGGGAGGCGAGCGTCGACCGGACGGCGTCGACCGGCGAACGGCGGGCGATCGGCGGCATGTCACCCCCCTGATCGATGCCCTGGGCAGGTCCGGCGGGGTGGGCCGGACATGGGCCAGGTATGGGTAGGCGTCGACAGACCGGGCGGACCCGGAGACCCGAAAGTAACACGTGTCCACAGGTGCGCCGTCCGCGGGGCGCCGCGGGCGCCCGCCGTGGTTACTCCAGGTCCTTACAGGCGGCCCGGATCTCCTGGATGACCCGCTGCGCGGCATCCGACTGCACGTCGGCGTTCATCCGGAGGAACTCGTCCTGGCTGTAGCCGGCCTCGAGCTTCTCCAACGTGCAGTTGCAGTACGCCTCCTTGCCGTTGCTGTCCCGCAGGCAGACGTCGAGGTAGCTCTTGCGGATGTTGTCGTCGTACCGGTTGGCCGTCGCGGCACCGCCGCCGGCGGCGTTGCCGCCGCGCTCGCCGCCGTCGCCGCCGCCCAGGGAGCGCAGCAGGAACGCGCCGCCGACCAGCAGCACGACGACCGCCGCCGCGGCCGCGATGACCAGCACGCGGGGCTTCCCGCTCAGCAGGCCGGCGATCCCCCTGGCCTGCCCGGGGGCCCGGCCAGGCCCGGCGAACCGGCCGTCGTCCTCGTCGTCCTCGTCCTCGTCGTCGATCAGGTCGTCGCCCGGCCTGGAGCCGCCGAACCGGTCGTCGCCGTCGCGGGACAGCCCGCGGGCCGGTCCGCCCGGGCCACCGCGGCGGCCGCGGGCGTCGAAGCCGGCCTCGTCCTGGTCGTCGTCGAGCGTGTCCGGGTCGACATCCGTCCGCTCGTCCCCGCCGCGGCCACCACGGCCGCCAGCCGGGGAGTAGCCAGCGCCGCCGAAGCGGCCCGGCGTTGGGCGGTCCAGCGCCTCGGTGGCCGCGCCGCCGTCGCCGTCAGTGCGGCCGGCTGCCGAGCCGGACGGGCGGACCATCGCCTCGGTGCCCGGGCTGTCGACCGGCGCGAGCGGCCCGGTGTCCGTGCTGCTGCCGCCGCGGGTGGCGACGGGCTCCGACGCGGAGCCACCGCCGGCGCCGGCGTTCGGGCGCCCGCCGGTGTCCCGGGCCCAGCTACCCGTCGTCCCGCCGGGGGCGGCGGGCCCGGCGCTGGTGGCACCGGAACGGCCGTACGGCAGCGGGCCGGTGCCGAGAGGGTCGGAGCGGTCGATGGGCCGGCGGACCGGGCCGGTGCCGAGCGGGTCGGACCGGTCGAACGGCCGGCGCAGCGGGCCGGTGCCCACCGGGTCCTTGGCCGGCCAGGCGCGGTTCGTCCCCGTGGAGGTGGGGGTGGCCGCCGCCCTGGGCGTGCCGGTCGCCGCCGCCCCAGCGCTGGGGGTGCCGCCGGTCGGGGTGTCGGCCCTGGCCGGGCCGCCCGGCCGTGCGCCACCCGCCGCGCTGCCCGGCTGCCAGCCGGCCGACCGGGCGCCGGTGGCGCCGCCGGCCGGGTCCGGGCGCCAGGACGAGTCGCGGCCGGGCCGTTCGTCGGCGGCGAAGACGGGCCAGCTGCCGGTCCTCGCCTCCATCCCGCTGATCCCGCGGTCAACGCCGTCGCGGTAGCCGTCCTGGCCACCGGGGCGGGCGCCGTATGGCGCCGCGGAGCGGCTGCCGAGCTGGTCGCCGCCCGCGCCGGCGCTGGCCGTGCGGGCACCCGGGCCGTATGACGTGGCGCCGCCCGCGGTGGCCGAGCCAGCCCTGGCGGTGGCTCCCGAGCCGGCGGCACCGGCTCCCGCTCCCGCACCTTTCCCGGTCGGCTGCCAGGTCTGGGTGTTCTCGTCCCACATGTAGGCGCCGTCGTCGCTGACCCAGCGGCCGTGTTCGTCGAGGCGCATCTGTCATCCTTTGCGGTGGTGACGGACGCTCCAAGCGTGCCACGTCGTGACGGAGTACAGCGTCGCGGGTACCCGGCTACCTGCGCCGGTCCGTGACCTACCTGCGCCGGTCCGTGGCCCGGCCACCAGCGGCGGCCGGCCGTCGGCGGATCGTCACGAGGCTCGCGCGCTGCGCGCACACCCGGTCGCTGCCAGGGCCGGGGCCGGCTCAGGCCTGGGCCTGCACCATGATCTCGGCCTTCTGGAACTCCTTGAGGGTGGCGTAGCCGGTGGTCGCCATCGCCGTGCGCAGCGCGCCGGCCAGGTTCACCCCACCGGCGCCGTCCACCGGGTCCGGCCCGACCAGGATCTGCTCGAGGGTGCCCGTCTGGGCCACCGGCTGCCAGCGGCCCCGCGGCAGGTCGGAGTGCAGCACGTCCATCGGCCACAGGCCGCCATGGCCCGGCGCGTCCTCGGCCGCCGCCAGCGCGCCGTCGATCATCACGGCGTCCGCCCCGCAGGCCACCGCCTTCGCGATGTCCCCGCCGGTGCGCAGGTCGCCGTGCGCGATGACGTGGACGTAGCGGCCGCCGGACTCGTCGAGGTAGCGCATCCGGGCACCGGCCGCGTCGGCGATCGCCGTCGCCAGCCCCGCCCCGACGCCCAGGTCAGTGCGGTTGGCGTCGCCGCCGCCGGTGCCGACGCCAACGATCACGCCGGCCGCGCCGGTGCGCATCAGGTGCAGCGCGGTCGAGAACGAGGCGCAGCCGCCGACGACCACCGGGATGTCCAGCTCACCGATGAACCGCTTGAGGTTCAGCGGCTCGGTCCTGGTCGACTGGTGCTCGGCGGACACGGCCGGGCCGTGGATCACCAGCAGGTCGACCCCGCTGGCCAGCACGTGCTGGCAGAGCGCCCTGACCTTCTGCGGCCGCAGCGCGACAGCCGTGGTCAGGCCGGCCGCGCTGATCTCGCGGATCCGCTCGCCGATCAGCTCCGGGCGGATCGGCGCCTGGTAGAGCTCACGCAGCCGGGAGGTGGCCCGCGGCGGCGGCAGCGTGGCCAGCTCGGCCAGCGCCGGCAGCGGGTCGTCGTGCCGGGTCCACAGCCCCTCGGCGTGCAGCACGGCCAGCCCGCCGAGCTTGCCCAGCGTCATCGCCGTCCGCGGGGACGACACCGCGTCCAGCGGGGCGGCGACGATCGGCAGGTCGAAGCGGTAGGCGTCGATCTCCCAGGCGAGCGAGACGTCCGCTGGGTCCCTGGTGCGCCGCGACGGCACGATGCCCACGGCCGCGAGGTCGTAGCCGACCCGCGCGTTCTTGCCGATGCCGATCTCGACTTCCGCCACCGCCTTGCCTCTCTCGTCCCTGGCGCACCGGCCGGTCTCCCGGCGCGCCGGCCCGCCCTCGGCGACCACTACCCAACCACAGCGCGCCAACCAGCCACCCGGGAAATGCCGGACGGCGGCGGCCAACGGCCGTGCTACCGGCTAATGGCCGTGGTAGTTGGGCGCCTCGACGGTCATCTGGATGTCGTGCGGGTGGCTCTCGATCAGCCCGGCCGTGGTGATCCGGACGAGCTGGCCGTACTCCTGCAGGTGGCGGATGGTGGGCGCGCCCGCGTAGCCCATGCCCGCGCGCAGGCCGCCGACCAGCTGGTGGGCGACCGCGGCCAGCGAGCCGCGGTAGGGCACCTGGCCCTCGATGCCCTCGGGCACCAGCTTGTCGTCGGAGAGCACGTCGTCCTGGAAGTAGCGGTCCTTCGAGTACGACCGCTCGCCGCCCCGGCTGCGCATCGCGCCGAGCGAGCCCATGCCGCGGTAGGCCTTGTACTGCTTCCCGTTGATGAAGATCAGCTCACCCGGGCTCTCGTCGACGCCGGCGAGCAGGCTGCCGAGCATCACGGTGTCCGCGCCGACGGCAATCGCCTTGGCTATGTCGCCCGAGTGCTGCAGGCCGCCGTCCCCGATCACCGGCACGCCGGCCGGGCGGGCCGCCCGCGCGGCCTCGTAGATCGCGCTGACCTGCGGCACGCCGACCCCGGCCACGACCCGGGTGGTGCAGATCGACCCGGGGCCGACCCCGACCTTGACGGCGTCCGCACCGGCCGCCACCAGCGCGGCCGCGCCGGCCGCCGTGGCGACGTTGCCGCCGACGACGTCCAGCGGCCGGCCGTCCGGCAGCGTCGGCATGGTGGTCTTGATCCGGTGCACCATCTCGGGCACCGCCCGCTGGTGGCCGTGCGCGGTGTCGACGACCAGGAAGTCCACCCCGGCGGCGACCAGCGCCTGGGCCCGCTTGTATGCCTCATCGCCGACGCCGACCGCCGCGCCGACCACCAGCCGGCCGTCGGCGTCCTTGGTCGCCTGCGGGTAGCGCTCCCGCTTGATGAAGTCCTTGACCGTGATCAGGCCGCGCAGCCGGTCGCGCTCGTCGACGATCGGCAGCTTCTCGATCTTGTGCTTGTGCAGCAGCCGCAGCGCCTCCTCGGCGCTCACCCCGACCGGCGCCGTGACCAGCGGCATCGGGGTCATGACCGCGCGCACCGGGCGGGAGAAGTCGCGCTCGAACCGGATGTCCCGGTTGGTCACGATGCCCAGCAGGGTGCCGTCGTCGGCGGTCACCGGCACGCCGGAGATCCGGTACCGGGCCATCAGCGCGTTCGCCTCGTCGATCGTGGCGTCGGGCCCGCAGGTGATCGGCGCGGTGATCATGCCGGACTCGGACCGCTTCACCATGTCGACCTGCTGCGCCTGGTCCTCGATCGACAGGTTGCGGTGCAGCACGCCGGCCCCGCCCTGGCGGGCCATCGCGATCGCCATCCTGGCCTCGGTGACCGTGTCCATCGCCGAGGAGACCAGCGGGATCGCCAGGCGGATGTTGCGGGTGAGCCGGGTGGAGGTGTCCACCTCGGCCGGGACGACGTCGGAGGCCGCCGGCAGCAGCAGGACGTCGTCGAAGGTCAGCCCGAGCATCGCCAGCTTGGGCGGCGGGATCGAGCCGGCGTCGGCGTACGCCGTCGGCGAGTAGCCCGACGGGTCCACCGGCGGGAACATCGCCGACGGGTCGACGGCGGCCGGGGTCAGCGGCTCGGGTCCGACGCTGGCCGCCGCGATCGCGGCGGACGGCACGGCCGGGGCCGCCATCGCGTTCTGGGGAGCGTCCATGGCACCTTCCTCCGGTGGCACCTTCCTCCGGGTCCGCGGTGGCCTGGCCGGCAGGCACGCGCGTCTGGGGCGGCCAGAGGCCCATCGTAGTGGTCGCCTGGGGCAACTCTGGCGGTCGCGGGCGCCTTCCGGGGCCGGCTGTGCCGAGACGAACACTCGCCGGCCCGCCCCGGAAGGCGTCGGTGGCCCGCGGCGGCGGGGGGCTGGCGGGCGGCCAGCGCCGGCCGGCACGGCTTCCCCGGCGCGGCGGTGCGGGCGTAGCGTGGTCGGCGTGAGCGACGAGCCCCTCGACCCGTTCGCCGACGACCCGGACGACCCGACGTCCGAGCTCGCCCGGCTGGACCCCACCGAGGACCGGGAGGCGGCCATGCCGCTGTCGCTGCACGAGCGCGAGGAGGTCCTCGCCGAGCTGGGCGACCTGGACGTGTTCCGCACCCTGCTGGAGCCGCGTGGCTACCGCGGGCTCGTGGTGGAGTGCGAGGGCTGCGCCCAGCCGCACTTCTTCGACTGGGACCTGCTCGCCGGCAACCTGCGCCACCTGCTCGACGAGGGACGTACCCGGGTACACGAGCCGGCCTTCGCCCCCGACCCGTCGTGCTACGTGACCTGGGACTACGCCCGCGGCTACGCCGACGGGGTGTGCGAGGCCGCTGAGGCGTCCGAGGCCGAGTCCCGCTGAGGACCCCAGCCCCGCCCAGCCCGCGGGCTCGCGTGGGCTCCCGCGG
>JADGHD010000304.1 GCA_019689615.1 Frankia sp.
CGGCAGCGTCTTATGTGTATATGTGACTGGACCAGCTTCGGCGCCCGGGCGCGGGCCGGCCGGCCACCAGTGGCCCATGGCCGGCCGGCCCGCCTCCGTCAGAGACCGGCGACCTCGGGGATCACCTGGGAGCCGATGATCTCCAGGGGCTCGATCGTGTGCACGTTGACACAGCCGCCGATGACCTCCTGGATGCCGGCCTCCGCCAGCCGCTGCAGGTCGGTGATGATCTTCGACACGTTCTTGCCGCCATCGCCGACGTCGAACGAGTAGTAGGCGGTCTTGGTGATCTCGTCGTAGTCGCGGCCCTCGGCCTCGCAGTGGGCGCGCAGCACGTCGAGCTTGCGCCCCAGGTCCGGGCCGGGGAACAGGTTGCACGCCTGCGCGTACCGGGCCACCAGCCGCAGCGTCTTCTTCTCCCCGTTCCCACCGATCATGATCGGCGGATGCGGCCGGGTGAGGTTCTGCGGCACGTTGAGCGGCCGGGCCAGCCGGTAGTGCCTGCCCTCGTACGGGCTCTCGTCATCGGACCACATCTTCAGGCAGATCTGGAGGGTCTCCTCCAGCCGCTCGAACCGCTCGCCTACCGGCGGGAACGGGATACCCAGCCCGACGGACTCCTCCTCGTTCCAGGCCGCGCCGATACCGAGCCATGCCCGGCCGCCCGACAGCACGTCCAGCGTGGAGATTGTCTTCGCCAGGATTCCCGGGTGGCGGTAAATCGCCCCGGTCACCAGGGTGAGCAGCTTGACCCGTTCGGTGTGTGCCGCGACGAAGCCCAGCGTCGTGTAGGCCTCCAGCATGTCGTGCTCGGGTGGGCCGACAACGTCGATCTGGAAGAAGTGGTCCATGACCGCCAACTTGTCGAACCCGGCGGCGTCCGCCGCGCGGGCGATGGCGGCGAGGTCGGCGCCCAACCGTGCCGGCCCACCCGGCCAGGTGAAATCGGGCACCTGCAGTCCGATCCGCATCCGCGTAACCTTCCGTCGCCTGGAGACCCCCAGCCGTGCCGCGAGGACCGCGGCGCGCCCGTACAGCACAAACTATCGACCCCGCGCGGCTATGCCGCCGACCGCGGGCGAATGGCCGCACCCGTCGGCGTGCCGGCCCGGCCACGCCCCGCGACGTCGGTGCGTGGTCCCCGCCCGGCCAGATTTGCGACGGCGGTAGCTGTACGACAATTGCGTTATGTCCCGGTGGCGCCAAGCTCTCCCGCGCCCCAGCCGTGCCGCCGCGAAGGCGCCCGCGACCCCCGCCGCCACCGTCGAGGGCACCCCGGCCGGCGCGGCCGGCTGGCGCGCGGTGGTCTGGCCCACCGCGCTCACGCTGGGGGCCGTCACCGTCCTGGCCGTCGGGGCACTGCAGCGGCTGCCGGTCACGGTCGTCGCCCTCGCGGCGACGGCGGCGCTGGTGACGATCATCCGCGGGGCCATCGCCTTCCTGGCCATCCGCCGCCTCGCCCTGGCCCGCCGCCCGGCGCACGTCGACGACCTCACCGGCCTGACCAACCGCGCCGGCTTCGTCGCCGCGCTGCGCTCGGCGCTCGGCGAGGCAGGACCCGTGCCGGCCCAGGGCTGCCGCCTGGCCGCCGCAGCGCCCGAGCGGCAGTTCGCCCTGCTGGTCATCGGCCTCGACCGGTTCCAGCTGGTCAACGACGGGCTGGGCCACCAGGCTGGCGACGAGGTGCTGATCGCGGCCAGCCGGCGGGTGGCCGCGACGCTGTGCCCGGCCGCCGCCGTCGTCGCCCGGCTCGGCGGGGACGAGTTCGCGGTCCTGCTGGCCGGCGTCGACGGGCCGGCCGCCCGCCGGGCCGGCCGGCGCGCCCGGGCGGTGCTGACCGCCACCCCGTACTCGGTCGGCTCGCTGCGGGTACCGGTGAGCGCGAGCGTCGGCGTTGCCCTGTACCCCGACCACGCCACCGACGCCGACGGCCTGCTCCAGCGGGCCAACGCGGCGCTGGGCACGGCGAAGAGGCGCCGCAGCGGCATCGAGGAGTACCAGCCGGCCAGCGACGACGGGCCGCTGGAGCTCAGCCTGATCGAGTCGCTGCGGGTGGGGCTGCGCGAGGACCAGATCGAGGTGCACTTCCAGCCGAAGGTCGACCTGGCGACCGGCCAGGTCCGGGCGGTGGAGGCGCTGGCCCGCTGGCGCCACCCGGCCCGCGGCCTGCTCCCGCCGCGCACGTTCGTCCCGCTGGCCGAGCACGCCGGCCTGATGCCGGCGCTGACCACGCTCATGCTCGACCGCTCCTGCGCCCAGGCCGCCCGCTGGCGCGACGCCGGCCTGGATGTCACCGTCGCCGTCAACGTCTCCGCGACCGACCTGCTCGACCTGGCGTTCACCGAGCAGGTGCGGTCGGTGCTCGCCGCGCACGGGCTGCGCCCGGGATCGCTGGAGCTGGAGCTGACCGAGACCACGCTGATGCACGACCGGGCGCGCGCGGCGGCGGTGCTGCACGCGCTGCACGACGACGGCGTCGCGATCGCCGTCGACGACTTCGGCACCGGCTACTCGGCCCTGGGCTACCTGGGCGGGCACTTCCCGGTGGACGTGCTCAAGCTGGACCGGACCTTCGTCGGCCGGCTCGACCACGACGACGACGCGAGGGCGATCGTCCGCTCGACCGTCGAGCTCGCGCACGACCTGCGGCTGCGGGTGGTCGCCGAGGGCGTGGAGACCCGCCGCTCGCTGGAGCTGCTACGCCAGTTCGGCTGCGACGCCGCCCAGGGCTACCTCGTCGGCGAGCCGGTCCCGGCGGACACGCTCACCCGCTGGCTCGAGCCGGCGGCGACGCTCACGGTGACCCGGCGATGACGCTCACCCCTCGGGTGGACCCGCCCGGCCCGACCTGGTGGGACACCCTGCCGCTGACCGACGCTCCGGTGCACGCCCCGGTGGCCGTCGGCGGCCGCCCGACGCCGGACGCGCTGATCGGCGCCTACCGGGCCGGCGTCTTCCCCTGGCCGACCGGTGAGCCCCGGCCCGGCCGGCGCCGGGCGCCCGGGCTGCCGTGGTGGTGTCCCGACCCGCGGGCCGTGATCCCGGCCGGTGGCGTGCACGTCAGCTCGTCGCTGCGCCGCCGGCTGCGCTCCTGCGGCTGGACGACGACCATGAACCGCCGTTTCGACGAGGTCGTCCTGCGCTGCCGGCGCACCCCGCCGGACGTCTGGATCACCGACGGCCTGCGGGCCGGCTACGCCGGGCTGCACGCCCTCGGCTGGGCGCACAGCCTGGAGGTCTGGGACGGCGACGAGCTGGTCGGCGGGATCTTCGGGATCCTGGTCGGCGGGGTGTTCATCGGCGAGTCGATGTTCCACGCCCGCACCGACGCGTCCAAGGCCGCGCTGGCCGACCTCGACGCCCGGCTGGCCGCCGCCGGCGGCCGGCTGATCGAGGTGCAGTTCCTCACCGACCACCTGGCGTCGCTGGGCGCGGTCGAGATCCCCCGCCCGGCCTACCTGGCCACGCTGCGCGCCGTCCGCGACGCCGACGTCCGACTTGAGACGGCCGAGCTCCCGGTCCTTCGGCTGGCTGCGCGCACCGCTCCGGCGTCGCCGCCCGCGCCGGCACGCTCCCGCAGATCATGACCGCCCCCGCCGCCCGGCGGGGCCGAATGGGCCGGATGCTATGGTCCGGGCATGGTTGAGCTGGCACCGACTCCCGCCACGACGGCCGTGTCGACGCCTGCCCAGGGCACCCCGGCGCCATCCCTGCCGCCGGTGCCATACGAGGGCTGGGGCCTGCGCCGCTCCTGGAAGCTGTTCACGGAGCACCGCAAGAAGCCCGTCGACCCGCCGCCCAGCTTCTACGAGCTGATCGCCGCGGACTCGGTGCGCCAGCTCGCCCGGTACACGCCGGTCGCCGGCAAGTCCGTCCTCGACGTCGGCGGCGGCCCCGGCCACTTCCGGCAGGCGTTCCTCGACGCCGGTGCCCGCTACTGCTGGGTCGAGCCCGACGTCGCCGACCTGGAGGCCCGCGAGGTCCCGGGCCGGATCCGCGGCAGCGCGCTGGCGCTGCCGGTGCGCACCGACTCGGTCGACATCTGCTACACGTCCAATGTGCTGGAGCACGTGCCCGACCCGTGGCAGATGTGCTCCGAGCTGGTCCGGGTGACCAGGCCTGGCGGGCTGATCTACCTCAGCTACTGCACCTGGCTGTCCCCCTGGGGCGGCCACGAGACCGCGCCCTGGCACTACCTGGGCGGCCACCGCGCCCGCCGGATCTACGAGCGCAAGCACGGCGCCCCGCCGAAGAACATCTACAAGCAGACGATGTTCCCGGTCTACGTGGCCGAGACCCTGGCCTGGGTCCGCGACCGCGAGGCGCGCCGCCGCGACGTCGTCATCATCGACGCGATCCCCCGCTACCTGCCGGACTGGACGAAGCCGATCCTGCACATCCCCGGCCTCCGCGAGATCGTCACGTGGAACCTGCTCGTGATCATGCGCAAGGTCTGAGCGGGCCAGGTACCACGACGCGAACCAGGTGCGCAAGAAAGGCGCCGCTGGCGTGCCCGCGGCCACCGTTGGCCCTGCACGGCGGGTGGGGGGTCGCGCGCGCCGCGCGGTCCTGGCCTCGCTGCTCGCGCTGGCCGTCGGCGCGTGCGGCGGCCCAGGGCCGGGCTCGGGCCCCGGCCCTGCGGCGGGCGACGCGCCGACGACCCCGGCACAGCCACCCGTCCGGATCATGATCGTCGGCGATTCGACGGCCCAGGAGTCGGCCGGGGACTACACCTGGCGCTACCGGCTCGCCCAGCACCTCGCCCTCTCGGCGCCCGGGCGGGTCGACCTGGTCGGCACCCGCACCGGGGTGTGGGACAACGTGGCGGACGTCGACAACTCGCCCGACTACGCCGACCCGCACTTCGACAGCGACCACCACTCGGTGTGGGGGCTGGCCATCCACACCGCGATCCCGCACATCGAGCAGGCCCTCCGCGACCACCCGGCCGACATCATGCTGGTGCTCATGGGCGGCAACGACCTGGCGTACTGGTCGGGCCCGGCCGAGACCGCACTGGTGATGAAGCAGTTCATCGACACGGCGCGGCTCGCGGCGCCCGGTCTCACGTTCATCATCGGGCACGTGCTCTACGGCGGGGTGCGGCGAGAACTCGCCGACGCCTTCAACGTGATCCTCGACCGGTCGGTCGCCGACTGGTCCACCCCGGGATCCAGGGTGGCCATCGCCCAGACCGACCGCGGCTGGGACCCGTTCTTCCATACCTGGGACGGCGCGCACCCCAACCCGGACGGCGAGTTCATCATCGCCCGCGCGTTCGCGGACGCGCTGGCCGACCTCGGCGTCGGCGGCCGTTTCGGGCCGATTCTCGGCGGCGTGCCCTGGCCGGGGACCGGCCAGCAGCCGGTGGTGACGCCGCTCGGGCCAGCGCAGGTGCAGCTCGCCTGGGCACAGACCCCCGGCGCCACCCAGTATTTCGTCGAGCAGCGCGTCATCAGTACCGGGGAGACCGACTTCACCCGGCTGCCCGGCGCGGTCGCCGGCTACCAGTGGACCAGCGGCCCCTTGCCGGCCGGCGCCACGGTGTCCTACCGGGTCGTTCCGGTGAAAGGCGTCATGGTCGGCCAGCCGGGCCCGCAGACCACCATCACGCTCGAGGCGGCCGTCGGCTGACCGCGCGCGAACAATTCGCGGAACGTGTGCGCCACGCGGCCGACAACGTGATGGTCTTTTCGGCACATCCGGAAGAAGATGCTGCCACCGGACCGGTACGGTCGGCATTCGACGGCACCGGGCGCTTCTGCCCGTGTGCCACGTCCGGCACCAGCCAGACGCGGCGCGGCATGGGTTCACGGCGAAGGCGGGGCCCGTGCCGCGACGACGAGGCGGCGCGCGTCAGCACGCCCGGTGGGAGGCCGCGCGCGAGCACGCACAGCGCGAGGCGGTGCGCCAGCACGAACAACGCGAGGCGGTGCGCCAGCACGAACAACGCGAGACAGTACGCAGCACAAACAAGGCGGGGCGGTGTGCCAGCGCCTACCCGGCGAGGGAGTGCGCCAGCACAAACAAGGCAGGCAGGCAGTGCGCCAGCACAAACGAGGGAGGCATCGTGTCGAGCCCAGATCCCGGCCGGAGTGACGCGACCGATGAGGACGTCACCCTGACCCCGGGCGCCGGCGGCGGTCCCGCCGCCTCGGCCGGCGACGACGAACGCACGATAGTGGTCGGCCGGGCCACGGACGGCGACGGCGACACCGGTGAGCCAGAGCTGACCTACCGGCTCAGCCCGCCCGGGCCGCTGACCCCGCCACCGGTGCCACCGGCGCCGCCCCCCGTCCCGGCCAGCGCGCCGCCGATCAC
>JADGHD010000305.1 GCA_019689615.1 Frankia sp.
AAACACCCCCCCCGCGGGCGCCCCCGCGGGGGGGGCCCCCGGGGGGCCCCACGGCCCGCCGCCGGGCCCGAACGGGCCACCCGGCCCGCCACCGGCCGGCGGGTAGGGCGGGAACTGCGGGCTCGACCATTGCTGGCCGACGGACTGCTGCCCGGACGACGACCACGGCGGCGGCTGCGGCGTCGCCCAGTTCGGGCCGGTCGGTGGGCTGGGGCTGCCGCCGGTCGGCGGGTTCACCGGCCCGGAGGCGGCATGCGCCCCGGTGGGCGGTGGCGACGTGGGAAAGCCGCTGGTGGGCGGGCCGCTGGTCGGCGGGGCCGCTGGCGGCGGCCCGGCGGGTGGTGCGCCAGGTCCGGTGGTCTCGGTCGGCCGCTGCACCTGACCCGGATCGGGCGGTGCCCAGGGCGAGCGGAACTCGGAAGCGGCGCCCATACCCTCGGGGACTTCGGATGGCTGCCCGTCGGCGGCGGCACTGCTGCTGAGGGTGGGACGCGTCGTCATGAGTTGCACTTTCCCGGCGGACTCTGAGTGATTCCTGAAGCCCGGCCAACGTTTCCGCTAAGCGGGCTCGGCGAAGGCCATCGGCAGACTTCGGCGAAGGCTATCGGATGGTGCTGACCCAGGGATCGCGCGGCGCGCCGCGTCGGTCCGGGCCCACGCCGTGCCCGCCGCGGCGGGCGAACCGCGCTGCTGCCGGCCCACCCGCCCGGCCGGGAGTGTGCCCACGCGGAGGCCGGCGCCAACTCACATCCGGGTCTGGTCCCGGCGCTGCTGCTCGAGCAGCAGGTCGCGGATCTCGGTCAGCAGCCGGGCCTCGTCGCTGAGCACCGGGTCCGCCTGCTTGGGGATCTCGCCCCGCGCGCGGCGCTCGTTGAGCTTGCTGATCGGCAGCACCACGAGGAAGTAGATCACCGCGGCGACCACGACGAACGAGATCAGGCTGTTGATGAACTCGCCGTAGGTGAACCTGCTGTTGTTGATCGTGAAGGTGAGCTCGGAGAAGTCCGGCTGGCCGCCGATCGCCGCGATCAGCGGGGTGAAGATGTTCGTCACCAGCGACGTGACCACCGCGGTGAACGCGGTACCGACGACCACGGCGACAGCCAGGTCGATGACGTTGCCACGGAACAGGAACGTCTTGAAGCCCTGGAACAGGTTCCGCATGGGTCCCTCTCTGGTCCTCGTTACCGGCCCGGCCCGACGGGCCGGCCGCCCGGGCGGTGGCCGGGTCCGCCGGGCCCGGGCCGCGGCCAGGCGCGGGCGGGGACACGACGGGCGTGCCGCCCGCTCCGCGCGAGGCTAGACGAGGCCGTCGAACCGGCTCGGGCCGGGATATGTCTCCGACCGGCGGGCCCCTGTCCGGAAGTGGCACCCGCGGGCGGCCGCGGACGCACCGAAGTGCCGCCAGTGGAGCGGGCGGACGCGGCGTCGGACGGTCCGTGGCCAGGACGGTGTCGGGAAGTGGACGCGGGGCGGCGCAATCCGCCGACGGTTCGTGACCTTGCCCTGGTGAGGCGCCCGGGCGATGGCTGACCGTGATACCCGGTTCGCTAAGAAAAACCCGGTTGTTCCGGGACCACACGCAATGCGTAACCAACGCCGTGGTACACCGGTGTGAGGCATGGACGACATGTGATCCGGATGGAGGGTGCCTGGTGACGGACGGTGCACGCCGGCCCGGCCCGGCCGACCCACGCCGGCGCCCGGCGCCCGGTGCCCGCGGGGTCGACCACGCTGGGTACCCCGCAGACGGATATCCGGATCGAGACCGGTACCCGCAGGACGGCCCGCCCATGGGAGCCAGTCCGCGGGGCGGGTACCGGGGCGACTACAGCCCGCCGGACGGCGGCGGCCCCTACCCAGGCGGGGGAATGTACCCGCCCGGCGGCGGATACGAGCCGCTGGGGGCCAGCTACGGCGGCCAGCACGACGGCGGCTACGGGCCGCCGACGGGCGGCTATCCCGACGTGTCGGGGCAGCACGGGCCCTACCCGTCCGGCGGCGGTTACCAGCACGACGGCCACCGCGGCGGCGGGCGCTTCCCCGCCGACCACATCGGCCCCTACCCGCCGGACCCCAATGGCGGTGTCGGCCAGGGCTTCGACCAGTACCGCACCGGTGGTGGCCAGCCCCATGACCGCGGCGACGCCGAGCCGGGCATGACCGTGCGCGAGGCGCTGGTCCCCCCGCCGGGCGGGCGGACCGGCCCCAAGCCGACCGTGCGGGCCCGGCCCGGCAGCCCGGCGGACACCGGCGCCATGGGCGTGCCGCCCGCTCGCGGCCCGCGGACGCCCGCCAGGGGCGGCGGCGCGACGGGTGAGACCGGCCGGGCCCGCGCCGGCGGCCCAGGAACGGGGGAACGCGCCAGAGTCGCCGGCCCGGGCACCGGGGAGCGGCCCCGGGCGGGCGGTCCCGGAACCGGCGAGCGCGGCCGCGGCACCGGCCCCGAGCGCGCCCGCACCCGCGAGGGCGAGCGCTTCCGGGAAGGACCGCGCGGCGACGACCGGTTCGCGGACGACGAGGACTACCCCCGGCGCGCCAGGGACCGGGGTACCGGGCCACGCCGGGCGACGGGTGGCGGGACCGGGACCGGGCCGCGCGCCCGCGCCGCCGCTCGCGGCGACGCCGGCTGGGACGAGGACGAGGACCGGCCGGCGAAGGCCGCTGCCCGCGGCCGTGACCGGGACCGCCCCGACGCCGGCCAGGCCAGGCCGGATGGCAGCGGCCTGTTCCTGCGCCGGCTGGTGATCGCGCTGGTCTGGCTGGGTTTCGCCCTGGGCCTCGGCGTCGGGGCGGGCATCCTGTGGGAGAAGATCCGGCCGAGCGATGGCGGCGCTCCGGCGCCCACGGCCAGCGCGCCACCGTCGACCGCTCCGGCCGCCCCGACCACCGCGCCGGCCCAGCCGGCCGTCGTGCAGGTCCCCGGCGACTGGACGGCCTACAACGACCAGGCACAGCAGGTCACCTTCTCCCACCCGAGCCAGTGGAAGGTCCGGCAGAACAGCACCGGGACGTTCTTCGGCGAGGAGTCGGCCACCAGCCCGTCCGGGTTCGGGCCGCGCATGATCGGGGTGGCCCGGGTGACCGGGACCGACCAGGCCGCCGCGATCCAGCAGGTGCAGAGCGCCGAGTTCGGCCAGCTCGAAGGCCTGACCACCCAGCCGATGCAGGCGGTGGCCGACCCGAACACCGGCGGGCAGGTCCAGGAGCTCAACGGCAGTTACACCCGGGAGGGGCAGCCGGTCGTGTACCAGCTGCGGGCGATCAGCGGCAACGGCGTGGTGTACGTGCTGATCGCCCGGGTGCCCGGCGGCGCCGAGGGCGAGCTGCCCAACCTGATGGGCGCCCTGCGCACGTCGCTGACCCCGCCCGCCTGACCAGGGCCGGCCCGGCCGGCACCTGTCGGCGTACTGCCGCCGGCCTGGCCGAGGGTCAGCCGGCGCGATCGGTGCCGGCGTCGGCGGCGCGGGCGCCGCTCAGCAGCCGCCAGATCACCGAGGTGGTCGCGAAGGCGGCCGGCCCGCTCGCCGTCGGCCAGCCGTGGTCGAGCTCCGGCAGGTAGTACTCGACCACCCGGGCTGAGGAGGAGCAGGTCGTCTCGGTGCGGATAGCGGTCGCCGGGTCGGTCGCCGGGTCGACGGGGGACAGCGTCACCCCGGCGCCCGCCGCGGCCGTCGTCAGGTCGGTGCCGGCCATCGCGGCGGCCGCAGCGGTGATGCCGGCCCGGATCTCGCCCGGGGTGCTCGTCGCGTCGCCGATGCGCAGCGTGTCGCTCGGCCGCGGCGCCCCGTCCGCGCCGGTCAGCATGGTGTCGCCGATCGCGCCGACGGGCTGGCACCGGTCGGCCGAGCGGAACGGGGCGAGGCTGTCCGCCGTCGACCTGATCGCCGTTCCCAGGGCGCCCTGCCAGACGGTGCCGGCGCCGGGCACGTGGCCGTCCTTGCCACCGTGCACGGCGACCACGCTGACCGGGCTCTGCGGCCGGCAGCCGAGGACCTGCAGGCTGCCGGCGACCACGGCGATCCCGGCGATCTCGGCCGAGTGCTCGCAGGCGTAGCGGTAGGCGAGCATGCCGCCGTTGGACAGCCCGACCAGGTAGATCCGGTCCGGGTCGATCGGGTACTTCGCGACCAGGTGCTGCATCAGCGAGTGCAGCCAGCCCACGTCGTCCACCACGTTCTCGGCGGCCGAGCCGCAGCAGCTGCCGGCGTTCCAGGACCGGCCGATGCCGTCCGGGCTGACCAGCGCGAATCCGGCGGAGCGGGCGAGGTCCTCCAGCCCCCACTCCTTGGCCTGGTTGCCGTCGTGGTACAGGCTGTGCAGGGCGATCACCAGCGGGTAGGGCCGGGGCGTGCTTGCGGGCGGCAGCACGAGCCGCAGGTCGCCCGTCCGCCCCGACCGTTCGAACTCGTCCGGTCCTGCGGAGGGCGTTCCGGCCGGGCTGGCCGCGGCCCCTGCCTGGGGAGCGTGAGCGCCGGCACCGGTCACGGTCGGCGGGTCGTCGTCGAGGAAGCGACTGCATCCGGTCGCCAGAGCGGGCGCGACGAGCGAGAGGCTGAGAAGCCAGACCGTGACGGCCCGGCGGCGACGGACGGCCGACACGGATCACATTCTCGCTGGTGCCCCGGTTGGGGCCGACCACCGGTGCCCGTGTTGGACCGGGTGTGGCGTACTTGCTACGTATCAGTTGGCTGGGCGTGGGTGCCGGCTGTGCGTGGGTCCTCCAGCCGGGTGGAACCGTGCACGACGTTCAGGTGCGGCCGGCCCATCCGGTGCTCGGTGTCCGCCGGAGTGTTCACGGCCGCTGTCCGGTAGCGGTCGAACGCGGCCTGGGCGCGCGTCTCCAGGTCGTCGACGAGGGCCAGCTTGGCCCGGACCCGGCGCTCGCCTGCCGGGCCGGCGGCGAGCAGGTCCGACAGACAGTGGTCCACCGCCCGCCGCGCCGCCAGCCAGCCCAGAAGCAGGCGCGAACGGTCCATGTCCGATATCTCGTCCACCAAGGTCGTCCCTCCGGATGATGCTCGCTCCGGCCGCGTCTCCTGCCCCGCCTGGCCATGAGCCGGCGTGTGCGCCGGGCGGCGCCGGGATGGCGCCCGCGCCTGGTGTCCCCTCTCAGAGTGCCGCACCCGGGCCCGCGACGTGCGCGACTTGGCGGAACTGGCGGTTCCGATAGACCTCCCCGAGGGAGCGCCTCCGGCAGCCCACCGCGCGGGCCGGGTGCCTCGGCCGGCGACGCGCCCAGTGGTGTCAGGCGGAGGTGGGCGAGGTGGTCGAGGGCGGCTCCTGGGCCGTGACGGCGGCCAGCGCGGTCGCCGCCTTGGCGAGGTCGGCGACCAGGCCGGCGAACGCCGCGTCCCGGCCCGGGGGGTCCACCCGCAGCACCGCGCTCGGATGCAGCGTCGCCAGCAGCTGGGCGCCGCTGCCGGGTGGGCCGGGCAGCAGCTGCCCGCGCATCCGGGTCACCCGGAACGATGGTCCGATGATGGCCTGGCCGGCGGTGGCACCCAGGATGACGACGATGGCCGGCCGGATCAGGTTGAGCTCGGCGGCGAGCCACGGGCGGCAGGCACGGACGTGCGCGGCGTCCGGCGTCTGGTGGATCCGGCGCGGCCCGGCGCCACGGCGGTAGCGGAAGTGCTTGACGGCGTTCGTCAGGTAGAGCTGGTCGCGGTCGAGCCCGGCCTCGTGCAGCGCCCGGTCCAGCAGCTTGCCGGCTGGGCCGACGAACGGGCGGCCGCGCCGGTCCTCGATGTCGCCCGGCTGCTCGCCGACCAGCGCCATCCTGGCGTCCGGCGGCCCCTCGCCGAACACGGTCCTGGTGTCGGCCAGCTGGTGCAGCCCGCAGCCGGCGCAGCTGGCCGCCGCGGCGGCCAGCGTCGGCAGGTCGGCGCCCCGGGGGACCCAGGGGGCGGCGCTCGTCGCGGCGGTCCTGGTGGGCCCGTCGGTGGATTGCGTGGTCATCGGCACATCCTCTCGCCAGCGTGCCGGCCCACCGCGCGGGCCAGGGGTCCCGGGCGGCGGCCCCGGCCATGCGGGCAGGGACCTGCCGCGGAGTACGAGCGGTGCCCCCGGAACAGCCAGAACCACGGACATGACCCGGGAAGAAGCGGAGAAAGCCTGGGGTCGCGGCCGCGCCTCCGTACGCCCCCCTCCGAGCGCAGGGCCAGCGCGACCGCGACCCACTGGGACCCGTCCGCACACGGCCCCTCTCTACCGGGCGCGGCGAGTCCCTGTCGGCGGACGGTGTCCCCACACCTCCGCCTGGCCACCTGCCGTCTCGTCGGTCGGCCTTGGCCGCCCGACGGCGCTAACACCCACCC
>JADGHD010000306.1 GCA_019689615.1 Frankia sp.
CGCCAGGGAGGCGTACCGGCGCGGCAGCATCGTCTGGTGACCGGAGATCTCGGGTTCGTCTCCCCGCGTCGCCACTGAGCGGGGAGCCGAACCCGAGGGCCGGACCAGGCACATCGTCAGGCCTTCTCCGCGGCGAGCTTGGCAGCGATGTCGGCGCGCAGGAGATGCTTCTGGATCTTTCCGGTCGCGGTCGTGGGAAGCGACGTGACGATCTCCAGCCGCTCGGGCACCTTCTGGATCGCCAGACCGTGCCCGAGCAGGTAGTCCCTGATCTGCGCGAGGGTGAGCGGCGCCTGGCCCTCGGCGAACACGATGTAGGCGCAGGCCTTCTCGCCCATCTCCTGGTCGGGCATGGCGACGACGGCGACATCCTCGACCGCCGGGTGCGCGGCGAGCAGGTCCTCGACCTGGCGCACGCTGATGTTGAGCCCGCCCCGGATGACGATGTCCTTGAGCCGCCCGGTGACGCGGACGTACCCGTCGGCGTCCATGATCCCGAGGTCGCCGGAGCGGTGGAACCCGTCGGCCGTGTAGTTGCGCGCGGTCTCCTCGGGCTGGCCGATGTACTCCAGGCAGTTCATCGAGCCGCGGTAGCCGATGTCGCCCTCCTGGCCGCGCGGCACCTCCTTTCCCTCCTCGTCGACGATGCGGACCTCCTGCAGCGGGAGCGCCCTGCCGTCCGAGGTGACCGACCGCTCCGGCGGGTCGTCGAGCGTGCACATCGTCGTGGTGATGTTCTCGGTCCGGCCGTACAGGCTAAGCACCTGCATGTTCGGGAAGGCGGCGCGGGCCTCGAGGACGAAGCTTCCCGGAATCGGCGCGCCGGCCGACGTCCAGAAGCGCATCGTGCTGGCATCGTGCACGTTGGGGTCGTAGACCCTGAGGATCATCTGCAGGAACGTGGTGGCGCTGACGCAGCCGGTGCAGCCGAACTTGGCGATCCGCTCGAGCGCCTCGCGGGGCTCCCACTGCTCCATCAGGTGTGACGAGGCGCCGTGGAGGAGCGGGAGGAGGAAGCTGGTCACCAGTCCGGTGGTGTGGGTCACCGGGGAGGGGCCGAACTGCACGTCGGACTCGCTGTAGTGCCATCCGACGCCGAGGAGCCGGGCTCCGCAGGCCATGGTGTTGAAGGTGTGCAGGCAGCCCTTCGGCCGCGAGGTCGTCCCCGAGCTGAACACCACCGCGAACGGGTCGTCCGGGCCCACGCCGGGACCGATCTCGGCGGCCGCGGCGGCTGGGTGCACATCGGCCAGCACGTCCGCGTAGGCGACGGTGCCGGGCGGAAGCGTCTGGCCTCGTACCACGATCACGTCTCTTAACGTGGCCGACGTCCTCCTGAGGTCGAGGAACAGGTCGGCGTGGTCGAACCCGCGGTAGTGGTCGGTCGTGATCGCCGCCACGACCCCCGCGGTCTCGACGATGTAGCCGACCTCGTCGCGCCGGTAGATCGGCATGATCGGCACCAGGATGGCGCCGATCCGTGACAGGGCCGTGGCGATGACGAAGAAGTCCGTCCAGCTCGGGATCTGCACCGCGACCCGGTCGCCGGCGGCGATCCCGCGGCGCACAAGCCCGGTGGCAAGCCGCAGGGCCGTGTCACGAAGCTCGGTGAAGGTGTAGGAGGTCGTGGAGTCCGTGCCGAACACCTTGTCGCCGCGCTCGGCCACCTGGCGCTCCAGCGCGTCGAACAGCGTGTAGTCGCGCCACAGGCCCTGCTGGTAGTAGCGGGTGATCTCCTCCTCGGAGTAGCGGTCGTGCACTGTGGCGAACGCCATGGTTCCTCCTGGCCCCACTTCGAATCTCGGGTGACGTCCTGCGCGGGTTCCACTGGCCCGCATAATAAAATGGTTAGACCAAAAAGGGAAGTTGTTGGCGGGGTCGGGTGCCTGCCGGCGCTGCGTCTACCCGGGTACCCTGGGCGGCTCCGCGGTGTGGGTGGCCGGTGGTGGTCGAGCGTCCTGGCTGGTCGACCCGGGTCTGGTGGGCGTCGGATGTCGCCCCGCGCGTTCGAGCTGGCTTGCGCAAAGGGTCTAACCATTCTACACTCGCCGCCTGTGACCCACGCCACTAGGAGGTCTCGCGTGCCCGCTGTCCTCCCGACCGTTCGCAGCCGCTACTCCGACGAGGAGATCGCCTCCTACTACGCGTCCGGGTACTGGCAGACGTCGAGTTTCTTCGACCTTGTCGAGGCCCAGGCGGACGCGCGCCCCGACTGCACCTTCGTCTTCGACGGGACCACCAGCCTCACCTACGGTGAGTTCCGGGTGCGGACCATCCGGCTTGCCGCGGGGTTGGCCTCCGTCGGCATCGGACGAGGGGACCGGGTGGCGGTCCAGTTACCCAACTGGACCGAGTTCCCGTTGGTCGCCGCCGCGCTTTCCCGCCTCGGCGCGATCACCGTGCCGATCATGCCGATCTACCGTGAGGACGAGGTCGGCTACGTCCTCAACCACAGCGGGGCGGTCGCAGCGGTCACCGCCGAGGAGTTCCGCGGCTTCGGCCACCGGGCGATGTTCCAGTCCCTGATGTCCCGCTGCGACCAGCTTCAGCAGGTCATCGTCGCGCGCGCGGAGGGCGCCCTCGCCGGGGCGACAGCGCTGGAGTCCCTCTACGCCGAGGGCGACCTGGCCGAGCTCGAGGCGGGACTCGGCCCGGACAGCTCGCCGGACGACGGGTTTCTGATCGTCTACACCTCGGGTACCACGTCACGCCCGAAGGGCTGCTTCCACACCTTTAACACGCTGCGGGCGAGCGCGGCGGCCATTGCCGCGAGCCTGCGGTACACGTCCGAGGACGTCCAGTTCGGGCCGTCGCCCATCACGCACAGCACGGGACTGGTGACCAGCGTGGTGCTGCCGCTGCTGGCCGGGGCCAGGTCGCATCTGATGGAGGCGTGGGACCCACAGGAGGGGCTGGCGCGGATCGCGCGATACGGCTGCACCGTCACGGTCACCGCGACGCCGTTCCTGCAGATGCTGATGGCGGCCTACGACCCCGCCAAGCACGACGCGAGCAGCATGCGCGTCTGGGTCTGCGCCGGGTCGCCCATCCCGGGGGCCGTCGTCGAACGAGCCGGGGCGGTGCTGCCGTGCTGCCGGACGCTGAGCCTCTATGGACGCTCCGAGAACTTCCTGACGACGATGTGCACGATCGAGGACCCGCCGGAGCGCTCGGTGACCTCCGATGGCGCCGCGCTGGCCGGGGCCCAGGTCAAGATCGTCGGGCCCGATGGTCTGGAGGTGCCGCGCGGCGAGGAGGGTGACCTCGCCTACAAGGGCCCCAGCCACATGATCGAGTACTTCCGCGACGAGGAGCAGACCGCGGCGCTGTTCACCCCGGAGGGCTTCTCCCGCAGCGGCGACCTGGGCCGGATGGACGCTGACGGCTTTGTCCGGGTCACCGGCCGCACCAAGGACATCATCATCCGCGGCGGGATGAACATCAGCGCGCGGGAGATCGAGGACCACCTGCTGGGCCACCCGGCGATCGCGAACGTCGCCGTCGTCGGCATGCCCGACGAGCGGCTCGGCGAGAAGGCCTGCGCGTTCGTCGTGCTGGCGCCGGACGCCGACCAGCTCACTCTCGCCGACGTCGCCGACTACCTGCGCGCACACGGAGTGGCTATCCAGAAGGTGCCGGAGCGGCTCGAGATCGTGTCGGCGCTGCCGATGACCGCCACGGGCAAGGTCCAGAAGCACGTCCTGCGCGCCGAGATGAGCAGGAGGCTCGCGGAATGAACGCGCTGGCGAGGAAGGAGGGCGCATGCGCGCCCTGTTGATCCCTCGGCTGGACGGTCCGGGAGCGGCTGTGTTCGCCGACGTCCCGGAACCCGGGGGAGCGCATCCCTGGGCCAACGGCGAGCGGCTGCTGGTCGACGTGCGCGCGGCGGGGGTGAGCTTCCCGGACCTGCTGCAGACCAGGGGCGGCTACCAGCACGGCCTCCCGGCGCCCTATGTGCCGGGCGGCGAGTTCGCCGGAGTGGTGGTGGAGGCGCCCGCCGGGACGCGGTTCCGGCCCGGGGACCGGGTGGCGGGGCTGAGCGTGTTCGGCGCGCTGGCCGAGCGCGTGCTCGCAATCCCGCGCTACACGGTCCACCTGCCGGAGGAACTGTCCTGGGAGCAGGGCGCGGCGTTCTTCCTGAACTACGCGACGGCCTGGTTCACCCTGTTCCGGGCCGCGTTCCGGGATGGCGAGTCGGTCCTGGTGCACGGCGCGGCTGGCGGCGTCGGCACGGCCACCCTCGACATGCTGCGCGGGCGCGCGGCACCGGCCATCGCGCTCGTGTCCACTGCGGCCAAGGCCGCCGTCGCGATCCAGGCGGGCGCCGACCACGCGGTCCAGATCCGGGACGGCTGGTCCGCCGAGGTGCGCGAACTCGCCGCTGGCCGCGGCGTCGACGTCGTCGTCGACCCGGTCGGCGGCGACCGGGTGGTCGAGTCGCTGCGCTCGCTCGACCTCGGTGGCCGGCTGATGGTCGTGGGGTTCGCCGCCGGACAGATCCCCGAGGTCCGCCTGAACCGGCTGCTCCTGCGCGACCTGACCGTGATGGGCGTCGCACTCGAGCCGTGGGTCGAGCGGCACCCCGAGGTGGCCGGCCAGATGGTCGAGGAGCTGGAGAAGGCCGCGGCCGCGGGCACGCTGCGTCCCCTGGTCGGGCACCGGCTGGGCTGGGCGCAGGCACCCGAGGCGCTGCACATCCTCGACCGGCGGGCGGCGACCGGCAAGGTGGTCGTCACCGTCTCCGACTGAACCCCGACCCGTCGCGGAGGCGGCCCGGCGCTCCTTCGTGCCTGGGGACACCCCGCCCTTCACAGTCCTCCCGGCGGCCGGGCGCCGCCCGGACTCGCGCCCGGCAAGCGAATGATAACGATCGTTCACACATTGGTATTTTGGAGGCATGGAGAAGGACCGCCGAATCCTTGAGGTCGCCGCGGAGGCCTTCTACGAGAAGGGATTCCACGGAGTCGGCGTCGACGAGATCGGAAGGAGGGCCGGCCTGAGCGGCCCGGCCATCTATCGGCACTTCGGCGGCAAGGACGAGATCCTGGCAACACTGCTGAACGAGGCGATGGACGAGCTGATGAGCGCGACCGTGCCGGTCCACGGGGTCCCCGAGCGGGACCTCGACCGGGCGCTGCGGCATCATGCCGAGTTCGCGGTGGCCCACCGGCACCTCGTCAATCTCTACCAGCGGGAGGTCCGCTCCCTGGCTGACCCGTGGAAACGCGCGTTCGACCGCCGGCGCGCCCAGTACACCGCGCGCTGGGAGCGCCTGATCGCCGCCCGCTTCCCGGGCCTGCCGCCGATGACCGTGGCGGCGGTGACGCAGGCGTGCCTCGGCATGGTGTTCTCCGTGTCGTACTGGCCGGCGCGTGCCCTCGGACACGGCGACGTGGCGGGTCTGCTGCTGGAGCTGGCGACCAGTGGGCTGGCGGCCTACGACCGCGCGGGCAAAGCGCCGGCGGACGGACAGCGTCTGTCCGCGGCTCGACACGCGCCGTCGCCGAGACGGTCGAGCACCTGAGCCGAAGCCGGCACGGCCACCGGGGCGCGGTCGCGCCACGCCTCGCCGGACCCGTCCGGTGATCCGGAAGCGGGAGACCATCGCCTTGCATTAAAGGTCGGACCATTTTAGCGTTCGGGCGGAAGGCCGGCCCCTCGCGGCCGTCCCGACAAGGGAGGTGTCCTGATGTCTGCCCATGTCAAGCCCGTGCGTGATCGCCGTCCTGGCGCGGAGAACGGACATCTCCGTGCGCGACCCGCCGGAAGGGACGTCGCCTGCGTCTTATTGACTGGCTACTGCCCAGTACCGGCCTGGCGTCGCATGGTGGATCCTCCGCCCGGTCGGCATGCGGCGAGTCGGACGCTTCCACCGCGGCCGACGAGGGGCGACGGACAGCCGGTGGCGGCCAGCGGCGAGGCCCGGAGGCGGGTCCTGCGCGCTGACGCGGCGCGGGAGCGGTCGTGAGCGCCGTGGCCGGGGCGCCGATGCTCGCCTCTGTCGAGGAGCTGCGGCGCCGATATGAGGAGCTGGCCCGCTGGCACGCGGTCGAGCTGCGGCTGTCCGCGGCGGTCGCTCGTGGCGGGGGGATCTCGGGGCTCGTCAGCGCCGCCGCGGAGCTCACCGCGAACCCGCTGTGGCTGATCGACACGAGACATCGTGTCGTGTCGCGGTCCGCCGCCGCGCGGGGATCCGACTTCCGCGCGCCGGATCTGGACCTCCTCCTCGAGCGGGGCGGGCCGATCGATTTGGCCGCGGCAAACCCAGGGAAGTATTAAAATCTGAAGCAGCCGCCGCA
>JADGHD010000307.1 GCA_019689615.1 Frankia sp.
TCAGCACCGCGATCACCCTGTACAGAACGCGGTTCTGTGATCCCCGGCGCCGGCCGCCCGCGCCGGCGATCGTCGCCGCGGCGCGCGCTGCCGCCGCCAGGACCCGGGCGGGCGGCGAGGCCGGCCCGCCCGGGTCCTGGCGGTCAGGGGGCGGTCCTGGTGAGGGTCGGCGGCTGGCCGTCCGGCTTGGCCGCCCGGTCGGCGTCGGCGCCGGGCACGCTCGCCGGCTCGCCCGACAGCACGGCCGCTGCCGCCGCCGGCGCCTCGCCGCTGCCCGGCGCCGGCTCGTCCAGCGGGAAGTGGCAGGCCACCTCGTGGCCGGGCGAGCGCTCCCGCAGCCGCGGCTCCACCAGCGCGCAGGTCTCCTGCGCCCGGGGGCAGCGGGTGCGGAACCGGCAGCCGCTCGGCGGGTCGAGCGGCGACGGCGGCTCGCCCTTGAGCGGCACCGGCTTGCGGGCCTGCCCGGTCTGCGGGTCGAAGCCCGGCACCGAGTTCAGCAGCGCGGCGGTGTACGGGTGCAGCGGGCGCGCGTAGAGCGACTCCACCGGCCCGATCTCGGCGAGCTGGCCGAGGTGCATGACCGCCACCCGGTCGCTGACCTGCTTCACCAGCGACAGGTCGTGCGCGATGAACAGGTAGGACAGGTTGAGCTCGCGGCGCAGCTTCTCGAACAGGTTGAGCACCTGCGCCTGGATCAGGACGTCCAGCGACGAGACGGCCTCGTCACAGATGATCAGCGCGGGGTTCAGGGCGATCGCCCGGGCGATCGCGACCCGCTGGCACTGGCCGCCGGAGAGCTCGATCGGCCGGCGACGCCGGTAGATCGAGGGGTCGAGGCCGACAAGGTCGAGCAGCTCGGAGATCCGCTTGTCGCGGCTCTCCCGGCCGCCGCCGATCCGGTAGCCGAGCATCGGCTCGGCTACCAGGTCCTCGATCCGCCAGCGCGGGTTCAGCGAGCCGAACGGGTCCTGGTAGACCATCTGCATCTGGCGGCGGGCCTGCTTGAGCTTCGAGCCCTTCAGCGTGCAGAGGTCAACGCCCTCGAAGATCACCTGGCCGGACTTGGGCGGCGGGGCCTGGATCACGGACCGCGCCAGCGTCGACTTGCCGGAACCGGTCTCGCCGACGACGCCCACCGTCTCGCCGGGCAGCACGTCGAACGACACGTTCGACACGGCGTGCACGATGCCGCCCTTGATCCCGCCGGCACGGCGGGTCTCGAACTCCTGCACCACGTTGCGCACGGACAGCAGCGGGGCCTGCTGCCGCGCCGCGGGACCGCCGTTGGCGGCGGCCGTGGTCATCGGGGTCGTGGTCATCGCTCACCCTGTCCCGTCGCCGAGCCGGCCCTGCCCGGCGTGGTCAACGTCTTCGCCCCGGCGGCGGCCGGCGGTTGCGCCGACGCCACCGCGGGCCCCGCCGCGCCGCCGGCGCCCGCCGCTGCCACCGGGGCGGCCTGGTCCGCGGCACCGGGGCCGTCCGGATGCCAGCAGGCCCACCGGTGCTCCGGCTCGTGCTCCAGCAGCGGAGGGATCTCGGCGCACTGGTCGCTCGCGACCGGGCAGCGTGGCCGGAACGGGCAGGACGTCGGCATGACCGACAGGTTCGGCGGCTGGCCCCCGATCACCGGGAGCAGCGAGTGCGGGGTGGCGTCCAGCCGGGGGATCGCGCCGAGCAGCGCCCGGGTGTAGGGCATGCGCACCCGGGCGAACAGCTTCTCGGCCGGCGCCTGCTCGACCGCCTTGCCCGCGTACATCACGACGACGTCCTGGGCGTAGCTGGCGGCCAGGCCCAGGTCATGGCTGATCATGATGACCGCCATGCCGAGCTGCTCGCGCAGGTCGACCAGCAGCTCCATGATCTGGGCCTGCGTGGTGACGTCGAGCGCGGTGGTCGCCTCGTCGGCGATGAGCAGCTTGGGGTTGCAGGCCAGCGCGATCGCGATCATCACCCGCTGGCGCATGCCGCCGGACAGCTGGTGCGGGTAGTCGTGGAAGCGCCGCTCCGCCGCCGGCAGCCGGACCAGCTTGAGCAGCTCGATCGCCCTGGCCCTGGCCGCCTTCTTGTCGATCTTGTTATGCAGGTGGATGGCCTCGGTGATCTGCAGGCCGATCCGCATCGTCGGGTTGAGCGAGCGGGTCGGGTCCTGGAAGATCATCGCGACCTGGGTGCCGCGTAGCTGGCGCAGCCGCCGCTCGGGCATGCCGACGATCTCGGTGCCGTCCAGCCTGATCGAGCCGGTCACCGTGGCGCTCGGTGGCAGCAGGCCCATGATCGCGCGGCTGCTGACGCTCTTGCCCGAGCCGGACTCGCCGATGATGGCGAGCATCCGGCCGGCGCGGAGCTCGTAGCTCAGCCCGTTGACGGCGAACACCCGGCCGCCACCCGGGCGGGTGAACATCACCCGCAGGTCGCGCACGGACAGCAGGGGAGCGCCCGGCGCCGTGCCGGGGCTGGCGGTGGGCGCGTCCGCCGGGCCGGTCCCGCCCGCTGGCGCGTCGGCGGGCCGGACGTCGGTCAGCGCCGGGTCCGCGCTCATCGGGTGTCCCCCTTCCTTGGCTTCCTCGGGGTGGTCGGCTGGCCTGCCCGTCCACGGGGCGCCGGGGCGACCGGCGCCGCGGGCCGGCGTGACCGAAGCGGCGGCGCCACCGGCTTCCCCCGGGTCCCTGGGGTCATCGGCTGCTCCACAGGGAGCGCAGGTTCTCGCCCAGCAGGTTGAACGAGATCACGGTGACCATCAGGGCGATGCTCGGCCAGACGACCAGCCACGGGGTGGCGGTCAGGCTCTGCTGCCCGTCGAAGATCATGTTGCCCCAGCTCGGGTCGGGCGGCGGGATGCCGAGGCCGAGGAAGCTGAGCGCGCCCTCGATGATGATCACGACGCCCATGTTGAGCATCGCGAAGCTCAGCAGCTGCGGGCCGATGTTCGGCGCGATGTGGCGCAGCAGCACCCGCCAGCGCGGTGTGCCGCTCAGCTCGGCCGCCGCCATGAACGGCAGCTCCCGCAGCCGAAGTACCGCCGACCGGGAGATCCGGGCCACGGCCGGGATGGAGAAGAACGACAGCGCGAAGATCGTGTTCCGGACGCTGGCCCCGAGGCTCTGCGCGACCGCGAGCGTGAGCACGAGCGACGGGAAGGCGATGAAGACGTCCAGGATCCGCATCAGCACGGTGTCGAACGCCCCGCCGAGCTGGCCGGACAGCGCGCCCAGCCCGCCGCCGACCACGACCCCGATCAGGTTGACCATGACCGCGATGAACAGCGACGCCCGCCCGCCGTACAGCAGCCGGGACAGGATGTCGTTGCCGTTCTGGTCCGTGCCGAGCAGGTGGCCGTCCGAGAACATCGGCAGCCCGCTCTCGAGGATGTCCCCGTTGGTCGGCCTGGGCACGTCGAAGATGACCGGGCCCAGGAAACAGGCCAGAACGATGAGCACGATCAAGCCGATCGGCACGCCCAGTTGCAGCCGGCGGGCCCAGACCCGCCGGCGTGCCGGGCCGGGCGCCGCGGCGGCGCCCGGTGCCGGCGGCCCCTTCTCCGGGTCGCCCTGGGCGATGGCGCTGTCGACGTCAACGACTGCCATAGCGAATCCTCGGGTCGAGAATGACGTAGAGCAGATCGACGATCAGGTTCACCACCACGGTGATCGCGGCGAACAGGATCACCAGGTCCTGCACGACGACGAAGTCCCGGGTGTTGATGCCCTGGAGCAGCAGCTGCCCCAGCCCCGGCATCGCGAAGATCTGCTCGGTGATCACGGTGACGCCGATGAGCACGCTGACGTTCAGGCCGACCAGCGTGATCAGCCCGAACGACGAGTTGCGGAACGCGTGCCGCAGCAGCACCCGCCACGGCCCCGCGCCCTTGGCCCGGGCCGTGTCGACGTAGTCCTCCCGCTGCAACTGGTCGACCAGGTCGCTGCGCAGGAACCGGGTGTAGAAGCACATCAGCGGGAAGGCCAGCGCCAGGGTCGGCAGGACCATCCCCTTGAGGTTCTCGCCCAGGTCCTCGCTGATCGGCGTGAAGCCGATCGCCGGCAGGACTCCGGCCTTCACCGCGAAGATCAGCACGAGCAACAGCGCGAGCACGTAGTTGGCGATCGACTGGCCGGTGGCCGCGATCACCATCGCGATCCGGTCGATGATCCCGCCCGGCCGCCTGGCCGAGACCAGGGCGACCGGGATCGAGACCGCCAGGGACAGCACGAAGGCGAGGCCGACCAGCTCGGCTGAGACCGGCAGCCGGTCGGCGATCAACGAGGTGACCGGCTGGCTGCTCACCGACGACCGGCCGAGGTCGCCGGTGAGCAGGCCGCCGAGCCAGTCGAGGTAGCGCTGGATCGCCGGCTGGTCCAGGCCGAGCTGCTTCTCGAGGGTGGCGATCTGCTCCGGGGTCGCGTTGATCCCGAGCTGCAGCTGGGCGGCGTTACCGGGGATCGAGGCCAGCACCCAGAACGTGAGGATGCTGACCCCGAGCATGATGGGGATCGCCATCAGCAGGCGCTTGATGATGATCCGCAGGATTGGCGAGGAGGAGACCCCCGCCCACGCGCCGCTGAGCCAGGTGAGCGCAGCGGCGCGGGGCGGCGTTGACGCGAGGGTCAAGACCCTTCCCTCCACACCTCATCCCAGATAACCCCGGAGTTCACCAGGAGTGCTGGGATCTTGGTGGTGAGGCCGGGACCGTGCACGCCTTCGATGGCCAGGTTCGCCGGGGCGAACGCCAGGCCGAACGGCGCGTAGGCGTTGTCGGAGATGTACTTGCCGATCTCCTGGTAGATCCGGTCCCGCTCGGCCGGGTCGGTCGCGGCGACGGCGTCGACGAACATCTGGTCGAGGGCCGGGTCCTTCACGCCGGTGAACGGCGAGTTTGAGTTGAACCGGAAGCCCGGGCCGACACCAGCGCCCGGCTCCCACGCGCCGGCCGTCTGCAGCATCGCCTGCCACTGCCCACCGGTGAACGCCTGGATCAGCGTGCTGAGCTGGTAGTTCTCCGTGGTGACGACGATGCCGGCCTCCTCCCACTGGGTCTCCAGCGCCTGCATGACGCGGGTGGCCAGGTAGGCGGACAGCGTGCCCAGCTTGATCTCAAGGCCGCCGAGCTCCTGGACGAGCTGCTTGGCCCTTTCCAGGTCGTAGGTCCGGTAGCCCGGGACCTCCTGGTGGTAGAAGAGGCCGCCCGGCGCGGTGAACGACTGGCTCACCGGGTACTGGCCCTGGAACAGGCCATCCGCGATCTCATCGAAGTTCGTCGCGTAGTAGATCGCCTCGCGGGCCTTCTTGTTGTCGAACGGCGGGATCGAGGTGTTCAGCTGGACGACGTACGGCGAGGTCGCCGGCTGCAGGGTGACGGTGAACCGGTCGTCGGCCATCGCCTGCTCGATCAGCGGGACCGTCGACATGCCCTCGTAGGCCTGGGCCTGGCCGGCCTGCAGCGCCTGGAACGCCGGCTGGTCGCCACCGATCGACTTGAACGTCAGCCGGTCGAGGTAGGGCAGGCCCTCACGGAAGTAGTTCGGGTTCTTCACCAGCACGAGCTCGGAGCTGAGCTGGTTGGACTCGACGATGAACGGGCCGGCGCCAACCGGCTTGATCTTGAACTCGTCCGCGCCCAGCGTCTCGTAGGCGGTCGGCGAGGCGATCCAGTTGGCGTTGCTGGCCGGCAGGGAGTTGACGATCGCCGCGTTCGGCTCGGTGAAGTTCAGCCGGATGGTCAGATCGTCGACGACCTCGATGCCGTTCTCCTCGGCGAGTGCCCACTGCGGCGCGCAGGAGCAGGGCGACTCGACGTCGCGGCGCCAGTTCCAGGCGACGGCCTCGGCGTCGAACGGGGTGCCGTCGCTGAACTGGATGCCCGGGCGCAGCTTGACGGTCAGGCTGAGACCGTCGTCGCTGATCTCGTAGCTTTCCGCCTGGTTCGGCTCGACCCGGGCGTTGGAGCCGTCGTCGTCCGCGCGGATCAGGAACAGGCCACCGAAGATCGCCTGCTGCTGGGTGATGTTCGCACCGCCGGTGGTGTTCGTCGCCGGGTCGAGGCCCGCGGCCCAGCCGCCGGCGAACGCGGCGTCGGCCAGGACGGTGAGCTCACCGCCGGGTACCGGCGAGGGCGGCGCCGACGGTGTGCCGCCGCCCTCCTCTGAGTCCGAACCTCCACAGGCCGCGACCACCAGCGCGACCGCGGATGCGACCGCCGTCAATGCCAGGCGGTGCCTCCGGCTTTTCATGAGTCTCACGTCGATGCTCCTGCTGTAGCTAGGAGTGGTGGGTTGGGTGGGACGCCGCA
The DNA here is from genome assembly GCA_019689615.1 of Frankia sp. Lineage (GTDB taxonomy): Bacteria > Actinomycetota > Actinomycetes > Frankiales > Frankiaceae > Pseudofrankia. The sequence continues at coordinate 6,284 of JADGHD010000307.1, forward strand.
AGACCCCGCCGAAAAG
>JADGHD010000308.1 GCA_019689615.1 Frankia sp.
ACCCCCCCCCCCCCCGCCCCCCCCCCCCCCCCCCGCGGGGGGGCGCGCCCCCCCGCACCGGGTCGGCCCAGGCCGTCGCCCAGGCCCGGCCGTGGCTGGCCACCAGCCGGCGGCCCGCGGCGGCACCCCGGCAGCGACCCCGCGGCCGGCCCAGCCGGGCGCCGCGGGCGCGAACCCCGGGTGGCTCATGGGCTGTGCCCGTCGGTCTCCGGCGCGAGAGGATCCTCCAGTGACGCAGGCAGTCATCGTCTCGACCGCACGCACCCCCATCGGGCGGGCCCGCAAGGGGTCGCTGGTCGGCCTGGACGCGACGGCGCTCGCCAAGGTTGTCGTGCCAGCGGTGCTGGAGCGCTGCGGCATCCCGGCATCCGACCTCGACGACCTGGTGCTCGCCGAGGCGTTCCAGGGCGGCGGGGACATCGCCCGCTACGTGGCCGCCGACCTCGGCCTGACCAACGTCCCCGGGGCCGCCACCAACCGGCACTGCGCCTCGGGCCTGACCGCCGTCGCCATCGCCGCCGGCAGCATCCGCGCCGGCATGGACTCGGTGGTCCTGGCCGGTGGCACCGAGAGCCTGACCAACATGGTCGGCTCGACCCGCCCGGGCCCCGACGGCCAGCCCGGGGCCTGGATGTCGCCCAGCCACCCGGAGACGCCGGACGCGCCCGCCTGGGACATGTCGATCACCGTCGGTGAGAACACCGCCCGGGAGCTGGGGCTGACCCGTACCGACGTCGACGAGTGGGCGGCCTACTCGCACGGCCAGGCGATCGCCTCGATCGACGGCGGCTACTTCACGGAGCAGATCGTTCCGGTCGAGGTGCCCACCCCGGACGGCGGCACCCGGGTGTTCGACACCGACGAGCACCCGCGGCGCGGCGTCACCGTCGAGACCCTGGCCGCGCTCAGGCCGCTGCACCCGGAGCTGGCGAACCCGACCGTGACGGCCGGCAACGCCGCCGGGCTCAACGACGCGGCCGCCGCGGTCATGATCACCAGCGACGGCTACGCCGCAGCGCACGGCCTGACCCCGCTGGCCACGATCCGGTCCTGGGCGAGCGTGGGCATCGAGCCGGCGCTGACCGGCCTCGGGCCGACCCTGGCCATCCCGAAGGCGCTCGACCGCGCCGGGCTGACCATCGCCGACATCGACCTGTTCGAGATCAACGAGGCGTTCTGCTCGGTGCCGGTGGCCGCGGTGCGCAAGCTCGGCCTGGACCCGACGAAGGTCAACGTCAACGGCAGCGGGGCCAGCCTCGGCCACCCGATCGCCGCGACCGGTGCCCGGATGGTCGTGACCATGGTCCACGAGCTGCGCCGGCGCGGCGCGAGCCTGGGCGTCGTCTCGATGTGCGCCGGCGGCGGCATGGGCGCCGCCATGGTCATCGAGGCCGCCTGAGCGCGTATGGTCCGCCGGGCCGGGGCTGCCGGCCCGGCGGCCGGCGGGCGATCGCCCGTCCGCGGGCTGGCGGACCGGCGGGCTATCGCCTGTCCGCGGGTTGGCAGAGCTGACGACGGTGGCCGTTCGCGCGCGTACCGTCCGGCTCGGAAGCGATGGGCGGTGCGCGCGACCGCGGCCGACTGGTGGAGGACATGATGCGTGACGCGGTGATCTGTAGTCCGGTGCGGACCCCGGTGGGCGGCTACGGCGGCTCGCTCCGGCCGCTGGCCGTCCAGCAGCTGGGCGCCGCCGTGCTGCGCGGGCTGGTCGAGCGGACCGGGCTGAACGCCGCGGACGTCGACGACGTGCTGTTCGGCTGCTGCTACCCGACCATGGACGCCCCGGCGCTCGGCCGGGTCGTCGCGCTCGACGCGGGGCTCGGCGTCGAGGTGCCCGGCCTGCAGATCGACCGCCGCTGCGGCTCCGGCGTGCAGGCCGTCGTCACCGCGGCGATGCAGGTGCAGACCGGGGTGTCCGACCTGGTCATCGCCGGCGGCGCGGAGAGCATGAGCAACGCCGCCTTCTTCACCCACGACGCCCGCTGGGGCGCCCGCGGCGGCGGGCTCACCCTGCACGACTCGCTCGCCCGCGGCCGGACCACCGCCGGCGGCATCAACTTCCCGGTGCCCGGCGGCATGATCGAGACCGCCGAGAACGTCCGGCGCGAGTACGGCGTCTCCCGGGCCGAGCAGGACGAGCTGGCGCTGCGCTCGCACCAGCGGGCCGTCGCCGCCCAGCAGGCCGGCAGGTTCGACGACGAGATCATCCCGGTGACCGTGCCAGGCAGGCGCGGGGACACCGTCGTCAGCGTCGACGAGCACCCGCGTCCGGACACCAGCCTGGAGGCGCTGGCCAGGCTCAAGCCGATCATGGCCAGGAGCGACCCCGAGGCGACCGTCACCGCCGGCAACGCCAGCGGGCAGAACGACGGCGCGGCGGCGTGCATCGTCACCCACCCGGCCGAGGCCGAGCGGCTGGGCCTTCGGCCGATGGCCCGGCTGGTGTCCTGGGCGGCCGCCGGGGTGCCGCCGCGGACGATGGGCATCGGCCCGGTCCCGGCCACCGCGAAGGCGCTGGAGCGCGCCGGGCTGAAGCTGTCCGACATGGACCTCATCGAGATCAACGAGGCCTTCGCCGCCCAGGTGCTCGGCTGCGCCCGGGAGTGGGGGCTGACCGAGGCCGACTGGGAGCGGGTCAACGTCAACGGCTCGGGCATCTCGCTGGGCCACCCGGTGGCGGCGACCGGCGGGCGGATCCTGGCGACCCTGCTGCACGAGATGCACCGCCGGGACGCCCGCTACGGCCTGGAGACGCTGTGCATCGGCGGCGGTCAGGGCATCGCCGCCATCTTCGAGAAGATCGGCTGACCGGACCGGCGGCCACGCCTCGCCGGGCTGGCGGGGCGTGGCCTGCCGGCACGGGACAAGGAGGCCCCGGTGGATCTGGGACTGGGTGGCGCGACCGTCGTCGTCAGCGGCGGCTCCAAGGGGATGGGGCGGGCCGCCGTCGAGTGCTTCGCCCGGGAGGGCGCCCGGGTCGCGGTGCTGGCCCGCGGCAAACAGGCGCTCGACGAGACCGTGGCCAGGGCCCTGGAGCTGGGGGCGCCCGAGGCGTACGGCGTCGTCACCGACCTGACCGACAACGCGTCGGTCACCGCGGCGTTCGACGAGGTCTGCGGCGCGTGGAGCGCGCTGAACGTGCTGGTCAACGCCGCCGGCCCGGTCGACGTCGGGCTCAGGCCGTTCGAGCAGCTCGACGACGACGAGTGGCAGGCCACCTTCGACATCGGCACGCTGTCGGCGGTGCGCACGGTGCGGGCCGCGCTGCCGCTGCTGCGGGCCGCCGAGTGGGCGCGCATCGTCAACGTCTCCGCGCACTCCACCCGGCGGCAGTCGCCGGGCCTGGTCGCCTACACCGCCTCCAAGGCCGCGCTGACCAGCCTGACCAAGAACCTCTCCCAGTCGCTCGCGCCGGACGGGATCCTGGTGAACACGGTGTCGCCTGGCTCGTTCCTGTCCGAGGGCATGAAGGGCTACCTGCGCGCGCTGCCGCCCGAGCGCGGGGTCGACCCGGAAAGCCTCACCGACGCGATGCGGGTGATCAAGGAGGACTTCGGCCACCCGGCGTTCCTGCCGCGCGCGGGCGACCCGTCCGAGATCGGCCCGGTCATCGCGTTCGTCGGCTCGAAGGCCAACTCCTACATGACCGGCGCCGACATCAACGTCGACGGCGGCAGCGACTTCTGAGAACCGTCCAGTCCCGTATCGCTGGCCCGCGCGGCCCTGCTTCCGGTACGTCCCTTGTGACGGCGCTCACCGGTTGCCTCTCGGTGGCGGGTGAGCGCCGCGGGACGGAGGGAGCGATGGCCTGGTCTGGCGGGGCCCGCCCGGCATGGGTGCGGCACGCGATCGCCGGGGAGGGCGGCCCGCGCTACCACGCGGCGGCGCGGCCGCTGGTCCCCGCGGAGCTGATGGCCGAGGCGGAGCTGGTCACGGGCCTGTCCGACTGGGGCGGCGACGACCTGGCCCCCGCGCTCGACGTGCTGACCAGCGCGCTGGAGTCCGAGTCGCGGCTGCACCTCGTCGGCCGCTACCGGGCCCGCCACGACCTGCGCCACGCGCTGGAGAACCGGCTGCGGATGACCGCCTACGCCGCAGCCGACCCCGGGCTCGCGGCGGAGCGGGTCGAGCGCCCGGTCATCGTCACCGGCAGCCCGCGCGCCGGCACGTCGATCCTGCACGAGCTGCTGGCGCTGCTGCCGGGCCTGCGTGCCCCGCTGGCCTGGGAGTACTGGTGGCCGGCCCCGCCGTGCGAGCCGGGCAGCGCCGCCGAGGCGACCCGGGTCGCGCTGGCCGGCGACGACGCCCGGTTCACCGCGGCGCTCGCCCCCCAGTTCGACGGGATGCACGAGCAGGGCGCGCTGGTGCCCCGCGAGGACCCGGCGGCCATGCTGCCGACGGCCCGCTCGGACATCCTCCACACCTACTACGCCGTGCCGAGCTACCAGGAGTGGCTGCGCGACAGCGGGATGCGGCCGGCGTACGAGTACCACAACCTGGTGCTGCGGACGCTGCAGCGGCGCTGGCCGCACCCGCGGCCGACCTGGGTCTGCAAGGCCCCCAGCCACGCCGCCCAGCTGGAGCTGCTGCTGGAGCTCTACCCGGACGCGCGCATCGTCGTCTGCCACCGCGACCCGCTGGCGATGCTGAGCTCGGTCACCAGCCTGACCGCGACGCTGCGCTGGGCGCACTCGGACAGCGTCGACTTCGCCGCGCTCGCCCGGGAGAACGCCGACCAGTTCGGCCGCAACCTCGACACCGTCCTGGACCTGCGCCAGCGCGGGGTGCTGACCGACCGGCAGTGCGTGGACGTCCGGTTCCATGACTTCGTCGCCGACCAGGTCGGCACGATCCGCCGGATCGCCGGGCACTTCGGCCTGCCGTTCGACGACGACGTCGGCGCCCGGCTGCGCGACCACCTGCGCGCCAAGCCCCGGGGCCGCCACGGCGGGCACGACCACTCCCCGGACCGGCTCGGCCTGGACCTCGCCGCCCTGCGCCGCCGGTTCGCCGACTACCTGGACTACTTCGGAATCGAGGCGGAGGTCGGATGACCGGCGACGACACGGCCACAGGACGAGACGGGGCGGGCGGCGAGGCCGGGCCGGACGCGGCGGAGCGGGCGGTGCTCGACGGCTCGGCCTGGCGGCGGTTCTGCGCGCGGCTCGCCGACCTCGGCGACGAGCTGCTCGGCCCCGGCTTCCCCGGCGCGCCGGCCGACCGCGCCGAAGGCTACCGCCACCTGATGAACCAGGCGGCGTGCTGGCTGACCTACGCGCTCGGCAGCACCGACCCGGCGCGCCCGCTGCTGTTCCGGCACAACGACCTCGTCTACCGCTGGGGCGGGCCGAACATCGACCAGAACGCCCGTCGCGCCGTGATCTCCGGCCGGCACCGCTACCGGCTGTCCGGCTCGATGGGCATGTGCGAGGAGTTCGCGCTGCAGGTCAAGCGCGGCGAGATGCACAGCGGCGACGGCGGGGTCGACGCCACCGTCTGGGCGTCCGACCTGGGGCTGCGCCCCGGCGACCGGTTCGCCATCACGATCAGCGGTGACCGGGCGGACTCCCCGGACGTGCTGGTCAGCCCGGCCGCGAACCTGCTGCACATCCGGGACTACTACTACCGCTGGGCGGCGGCCGAGCCGGCGGCGTTCGTCCTGGAGCGCATCGACGAGCCCGGGCAGCCGCCGGCGCCGCTCGCGCCGCGGCGGGTGGCCGAGATGCTGGACATCGCCCTGAGCCAGACCGAGAGCTCGCTGCGCTACTGGCGGGACTACCAGGAACGGCTGCGCGCCGAGACGCCGCTCAACCAGTTCAGCCCGCCGGGCCTGGTCGCCGAGGGCGTCGGCGGCATGTACTACGCGCACGCCTTCATCCGGCTGGCGGCCGACGAGGCGCTGGTCGTCGAGGTCCGCCCGGACGAGGCGGCGCGCTGGAACCTGCAGCTCTACAGCCGGGCCTGGTACGAGCCGCTCGACTTCGCCGAGCGGCCAACCCACACCAACGACGCCATCGTCACCCGCAACCCAGACGGCTCGGCCACCCTCGTCATCTGCGCCGGCGACCCCGGCCATCCGAACTGGCTGGACACCGAGGGCCGGGTCGAGGTGATGGCCACCAGCCGCTGGACCCGGCCGGCCGGGACACCCACGATCAGCGCCCGGGTGACCAGCCGCGACCGGCTGCCGCCGCCCACGGTCGCGCCGCCGGCCCGCCGCGCCCAGGTCGCCAGCCGCCGCGCGCACGTCGCCTGGCGTTACCACACCTAGGACGCCGGACGTAGGGCGCCTGGGTCGT
>JADGHD010000309.1 GCA_019689615.1 Frankia sp.
GCCGCGTCATATTTGTATAAGAGACCGGCCCGCGGCCGGCCGCGCGGATGAGGACGCGCTGAGGCGCCCCGGGGCGCCGCCGGGCGACGCCGCCGCTGGCGGGTGCCGGCGGCGGCGTCGCTGGCGGGCGGAGATCAGGCGGAGAGGGACTGGCCGGCCGAGCGCAGGTCCTGGCAGGCCTGGACGACACGGGCGGACATGCCGGCCTCGGCGGCCTTGCCGTAGGTCCGCGGGTCGTAGGTCTTCTTGACGCCGACCTCGCCGTCGACCTTGAGGACGCCGTCGTAGTTCTTGAACATGTGGTCGGCGATCGGGCGGGTGAACGCGTACTGGGTGTCGGTGTCCACGTTCATCTTGACGACGCCGTAGTCGAGCGCCTCGCGGATCTCCGACAGATCCGAGCCGCTGCCGCCGTGGAAGACGAGGTGGAACGGCTTGGCGGTCGGCTCGAGGCCGAGCTTGCCGGCCACGTACTGCTGGCCGTCGCGCAGGATCGTCGGGCGCAGCTTGACGTTGCCCGGCTTGTAGACGCCGTGGACGTTGCCGAAGGTGGCGGCCAGCATGTAGGTGCCCTTCTCGCCGGTCCCCAGCACCTCGGCGGTCCGCCACATGTCCTCGGGCGTGGTGTAGAGCTTCTCGTCGATCGCGCCGACGATGCCGTCCTCCTCGCCGCCGACGACGCCGATCTCCAGCTCAAGGATGATCTTCGCGGCCCTGCAGTCCGCGAGCAGCTCGTCGGCGATCTTGAGGTTCTCCTCGAGCGGGACCGCGGAGCCGTCCCACATGTGCGACTGGAACAGCGGGTCCCGGCCCTCCGCCACCCGCTCCTTGGAGATCGCGACGAGCGGGCGCATGAACTGGTCGAGCTTGTTCGCCGGGCAGTGGTCGGTGTGCAGCGCGATCGTCACCGGGTAGGCCTTGGCGACGTGGTGGGCGTACTCGGCCAGCGCCTGCGCGCCCAGCACCATGTTCTTGATGGTCGGGCCGGAGAGGTACTCGGCCCCACCCGTGGATACCTGGATGATTCCGTCACTGCCGGCCTCGGCGAAGCCACGCAGCGCGGCGTTCAGCGTCTGCGACGAGGTGACGTTGATCGCCGGGTACGCGAAGGCGTTGGCCTTGGCCCGGGACAGCATCTCGGCGTAGACCTCTGGGGTGGCGATAGGCATCTGCTGCTCCTGTCGAAGGCGCTGTCGGGGTCGCCGCGGGCGGCAGTGCGCGGCCGCCCCGGCCGCCTGGTCCCACCGGTGCGGCCCCGGTCGGCCTGGGCTCGGACACGGCGGGCGGACGGAACGACCTGAGGTGGCCGGGACCGCGCGCTGTGGGCGGCCGTTGCCGGCAGGGTATGACGTGACACCGCGCTGTGGGGCGCCTTGGCGGTGAGGTTCTTGTTGGTTGGCGGGCTTGGGCTTGTCCGGCCGCCGTTGCGGCACGGGGCGCGCCGGTGGGCAGGGCGTCGCCGAGGGTGGATGTGACCCGCCCGGCACACTGAACGACATGGGTGTCGAGGGTCTGTCCGGGCTGGCTCTCTACGCGGCCGTCTTCGCGATCGTCTTCGTCGAGAGCGGGGTGCCGGTCGGCTTCTGGCTGCCGGGCGACGCGATGCTGCTCGCGGTTGGGCTGATGGCGGCGGACCCGAGTAACGGCGTGTCGGTCATCGTGCTGGCGATCGGAATCTCGATCTTCGCCGCCGGTGGCTCGTACGTCGGCCACATCACCGGCCGGCGGGTCGGCCGGCCGTATCTGGAACGCAGACGCGCCGGGCTGCTCGGGCGGATGGAGCGCTTCTTCGACCGGTGGGGCGCGATCGCGCTGATCGCGGCCCGGTTCGTGCCCTGGGCCCGCACCTTCGCCCCGATCGTCGCCGGCGCGGTGGGCATGCCGCGGTCGCGGTTCCTGGCCGCGGCCGGGGTCGGCGCGCTGATCTGGGGTGTCGGGCTCACCGGGCTCGGCTACGCGGCGGCGCACATCCCAGGGCTGAAGGAGTCGGCCGAGTGGATCGCGCTGGGCGTCGTCGCGCTCGCGGCGGTCGTCGGTGTCCTGGGCGACCTGGTGCGGCGGCGGCGTCGGCGGTCCGCCGCCGCGGCCGACGGCGCCGCCGAGGCGGCTCCCGCCGACGGGCCCGCTACGGCCACCGAGGCCGCCACCGCCATTGCCACCGGCCAGGCCGATTCGGCCCGGGCGGGCGAGGCGCTGTCATCCTGACGACCATGGCGCGCCGGAACGCGGCGTGCCGGCGGGCGCTTGCCTCGGCCCCACGCGTTGGTCGGCGCGTGGACCTGGGCTGACTTGTTGGTGCGCCGTGATTGGCCCGCCCCGTGGCGTTCGATGACCAGATCTCATGGTGCGCACGACTCGCCCGGATACGCCCCGTTGCGCCGCGGATGCGGTTAGCCTGGCTCGACCAGGACCGCGCGACTCGCGCGGCCCAGCCCCGGGAAGGACCGATGCAGCGAGATCGCGAGCGATCCGGGCGCGTCGGGCCGTCACCGAGGCCGGGCGGAGTTTCTCCGACGGCCCCGGCTGCGCCTGCGCTCACCGCCGTGCTGGCTGTCGCGGCCCTGGTTGGCCTCGGTCTGCTCATCGGCCCCGCGGTCGTGCCAGCCGACCGGTCGCCAGCGCCCGATGGCGCGCCGGTCGGCATCCCGCTGGCCAGGACCGGCGACGCCGCCGCGGCGGACGCGCCGGGGCCGGACGAGGGCACACCCGACGCCCCGCCGCCCAGCCCGGCCCCGCCAGCCACGGAACCGGCGGCGACGGCGACGCATCCTGGGGTGTCCGGCCTGCTCCCACCGGACTGGCCACCGCCCGTCGGCCCCTTTCCCACCGGTCCGACGGATGGCCAGCCAGCACCCGGTGACCAGCCGTCGGCGCCACCGCCGCCGTCCGGGCGCTCGCTGGCGCCGACCGGCCGCCCGGGTCCCGGCCCGGCCGGCCCCACCGGCCCGCCGGCCCACCCGGACCGGGCCGCTGGCGGGACGGGCCAGGCGGCGCCCGCATCCCCGCGGGCCACGGCCTCGTCCGGACCGACAGGGCTCGCGAGCTCGCCGGACCCGTCCGCCGGCCCGTCGTCCGTGCCCACCGCGGCCTCGCCCGAGCCCGTCGCCGTCCCGCCGGCCTCCCCGCTGCCCTCGCCAGAGCCGGCCCAACCGGTCGAGCCGGGCCCGCCGGACCCCTCACCGACCGGCCAGCCGGCCGACGACGATCCGGCCATCGCCACCGGTGGCGACGAGGCACCGGCCGCGGACGCCAGCCCGGCGCCGCCCGCGCTGCCGACCCCGCCGGCCAGCAGCCGATCGGCCGCCACGGCCGGGGGTGCCAGCGCGAGCCCGGTGCCGACCTCGCTCGCCGAGGCGCTCGGGCGGGCGGCGCTCGGCCCGGTGGAGGCCCTGATCGACGAGGTCGTGGAGCTGACCAACCGGGAGCGGCTGGCCGTCGGCTGCCCGGCGCTCACCGTCGACGCCCGGCTCGCCGCCGCCGCGGCCGGGCACAGCGCGGACATGGCGGCCCGCGGCTACTTCAGCCACGACACGCCGGAGGGCGTGGACGCCTTCGAGCGGATCCTGGCAGCCGGCTACGACTTCGGGCTGGCCGGCGAGAACATCGCCGCGGGCCAGCGGACCCCGGCCGAGGTGGTGGCGGCCTGGATGGCGAGCCCGGCCCACCGCGCGAACATCGTCAACTGCGAGCTCACCCAGATCGGCGTCGGCTACGCCGCCGGTGGCCACTACGGCACCTACTGGACCCAGTCCTTCGCCACCCCGCGGTCCTGACGTCGCGGTCCTGACCGTCCCGTTACGCCCGCGATGTCGGACCGGCCGACTACCGTAGCCACACCAGTGCCGACCCTGCTCGCCGGAGCCGGGTTGGAATGCGGCATGCTGACGTGATCGACCGTCGACCACTGGGAGGGACAGCGTTGGCACGCGTGGTAGTCACCGGTGCCGCTGGCTTCATCGGCGGCGCGGTCGCCCACGCCCTGCGTGGCCGGGGGGACGAGGTCGTCGCGCTGGACGTGGCGGGCGGGCCCGGGGTGCTCAGTGCGGATGTGACCCGGCCGGGCGGCTGGGAGAAGGAGCTCGCCGGGGCCGACCTCGTGGTGCACGCCGCCGCGGCCGGCATGGGCGGGGTCGGCGAGCTGCCGCCGATCCGGGCCGGCCGGCCCGTCGGCGACGCGCGCGTCTCGCCAGCCCGGGTGCGCCAGGTGCTGCTCGGCGGGACGGCCGCCGTGCTTGACGCGGCGGCCCGTGGCGGCGTGGGCCGGCTGGTGCACATCTCCTGCGTCTGCGTGCTCGGGCCGCAGGCACCGGACGGGGCGGACGAGACCGCGCCGGTCGGGCTGACCGGGGACCCGCGGGCGGACACCCTGGCCGCCGCGGAGCAGGCGGTGAGCGCCGCTGCCGCGACCGGGCTGCCAGCCACCGTCCTGCGGCTCGGCGACGCCTACGGGCCGCGCGCCGGCCGCTGGACGATCTGGCCGGTGCTGCTGCTGCGGGCCAACCGGTTCGTGCTGCTCGACGGCGGGACCGGCCGGCTGAACCCGGTGCACATCGACGACGTCGTCTCGGCCGTCATCGCCGCCGCGTCCTCGCCCCGGACGGTGGGCGAGACCCTGCACGTCACCGGGCCCGAGCCGAGCACCGTCGCCGAGTTCGTCGGCCACTACGCCCGGATGCTCGGCGTGCCGGCGCCGCGCTCCGTGCCGGCCAGGGTCTACGGCGCCCTCGACGACGCCAGCTCCGCGTTCGCCCGGCTGCGCGCCCGGGGTGCGCAGGCCGAACCGGACGAGGCGGCCGCCGCCCCAGCCCCAGCTCCGGCCAACGTTTCGCCGGCCGGGGCCGCCGTCGCGGGCCTCGTCCGCGGGGTGGGCGCGCGGCTCATCGCCGGGCTGAACCCGCGCGGGCGGATCGACCTCGGCCCGCTGTCGGTCGCGGACGTCACCCGGGCCGGCAGCTGTTCGGCCGACCGGATCACCCAGCTGTCCGGCTGGCGGCCACGGGTCCCGCTGGCCGACGGGATGGCCAGCACCGAGGCGTGGCTGCGCGACCGTGGGCTGCTTGGCGTGCGCGAGCCGGTGCGCCGGTGACCTCGCCGGCCGTGCCGCTGGTTGGCCGCGGCCGGCTGGCGGCGGCCATCGGCCCCTGGTGCCTGGCCAGGGGCGCCGCGGGTGGGCGCGCCGGCCTGCCGGGGCCGCGTGCCGTTGGGTGGGGGCCGCTCGGCCGTGGGCGATGACGCGCCTACGCTGACGACCTCCCGGCTGCATGCGGTGCCGGTGACGCTGTGGAACGCCGCGTTCGTCGCCGAGGAGCTCGCCCAGCAGGTGGCGCTGGCGCCGCGGCCGGTCGGGCCGCTCGGCGTCGGCGGGCTGTTCGCCGGGCCGGACCCGCGGGGCACGGCCGAGCCGGCGGCGCTGCGCCGTGAGCTGCGCTACCGGGCCGCGGCCGGCCGCAACGTCATGACCTGGGTGGTCCGTGGCAGCGACGGGCGGGCGATCGGGCTGCTCGGCGCCGATACCCGGGGGCGGCGGGCCGCGGTGGCGGTGTCCGTCGGCCCCGGGTTCCGCCGCCGCGGCTACGGCACGGAGATCATCCGCGCCGTCGCGGGCTGGCTGGAGACGCACCGGCTCGCGCTGGTCGAAGCCAGGGTGCGCACCGCCGACGTGGCGGCCCGGCGGCTGGCCCAGGCGGCCGCCTTCGAGCCGACCCGGGTCATGGCCGCCGACGGCTGGCAGATCTGGTGCCGTCGGCCCGTCCGGTGACCCGCGCCAGGCGGGGTGGCTGGCGGCGCCCCGGGCCCGTGGGCAGACGCGGCTCGGCCGCCGTCCCTGACCACGCTCCCGGCCTGACCGTGCCGCTCGTTGACCATGAACCTGCAGGCACCGGCACATCTCGGTCTGTTGCCAGCGGGCCGGGCGGCCGTCGGCAACTCTTACGTTGCGTAATGGATGTCGGGTTCCCTTCCGGGCGGGCGCATACGACTTGCGGACTACCGCCAGACCACCGCGCAATGTCCGTGCCGATGGGGCCCCGGAGCGGCAGAAGCGACTGTTCGCGCAGGTAAACGGGGTTGTTCCTGGAGTATCCCCCGCATGCGCGCCGCCGGGTCGTGCTGCTACCTTGTCGGGCAGCCGACGAGGATTGTTGTGGGTGTTCGTCAACGATGGCCGTCGGATGGCCCGTCGTTGTTCAGGCGGGCTGTTCATTCCGTGATGGCCTGAGGCACCATAGGAGCGATGTCGCAACCGGGTGGCGACCAGTGGCTACGCGACCAGTGGC
>JADGHD010000310.1 GCA_019689615.1 Frankia sp.
CGGGCCGACACCAGCCGGCCGACCCCGACCAGAACCACCTCTGCCCGGACGACCTCGCGGACCGTCACCACGTCGCCGGCCCGGACCACCTCCGCCCGCGCGGCCAGGGCCACCACCGCCCAGGAGCCGTCGGCGACCTCCCCGGACACGACCCGGACGGCGCCCGCGACCGCCACCCGCACGTCCCGGTCCACCACCAGCCGCACGGGCACCAGCGGCACGGGCACCAGCCGCACGAGCACGGGGCGCGCAGGCACGAGCCGGGCGACGAGCGGCCAGTCCGGCGCCGCCAGCGCGAAGGCGCCCACCGCATCGGCGCCGGCCGCCGCCGGCCCCACGGCGTCGGCGGCCACGTCCGCCGCGGCGACAGCGCCGGCCACCGGCACCGCCGCCGCCCGCACGGCCGGCTCGGCCACCCGCTCCCGTGGCACGCGGCCCACGGCCAACGGCGCCGCGAACGGGGCGAGTACCGGCGGCGTCGGTACCGCCGCGAGCGCGGGCCGGGCAGTAACGGCCACGTCGGTGCCCGCGCCGGCCGGCCCGCGGGGATCGGTCGCCAGCGGCTCACCGGCCGGCGTTGTCCCGAGTCCGGTCGCCACGGCCCCGTCCAGCCCGAACTGACGTGGGACACGCGCCGCGGGCCGGTGGCTGTCCGACCGGCCCGCGGGTTCGCGGTGACGGCCGCACTCGTCCGGTGAACAGGCGGCATCGGCGACAGCGGCTCGGGGCGGTGGGATGACGGCCGGGTGCCGACAACCCGGCTTCATTGGCGGGGCTGCCGCGCCCGTCGGCGTTACCTGTTCGTGGGCGCTAGGCCCGGAGGCGCTCGCGGTCCGGCTGCGCGAGTGGTTACCTGGTCGTAGGCGCGGGTCTAGGGGTTGCGGACCTGGAACGTGACCGAGCGCGGCCCGAGCCTGGGATCGGCCGGCGTGGCGGTCAGCGTGTACTGGCCGTTGGCGACCGCGGTGGTCTGCCATCCGTCCGGGTGCGGCGCGAACAGGTAGGGCGGGCCAGGTGCCTCCCACCGCTGCTGGTAGCCGGTCAGGGTGAAGGTGACTGGGCCGATCTCACCCCGGGTGGTGAGGGTGATCCGCACTGTGCCGTGTAGCTCCTGTCCATCGATGACCCCGGCGAACCCGACGATGCCTTCGGCGGGACTCGGCTCGGTGAGCGGGTTCGCGGTGCCCGCCGTGCCGGGAAGAATGGCGGAACGGCCGGCGCCAGCCAGCGTGGGCGCGGTGCTGTCGTCGTCCCCGGTGCGGCGGTGATAGTCCAGGACAAGCAGCGGCATCAGCACGAGCGCCGCGATGAACAGCATCAGGCCGAGGTAACCGCGCCTGACCGCGTCCACCTCACCCGCACCCTTCCTGTCAGCTGTCAGTCATCGCCCGGTACGGGACCAGTGGTGTCACTGTAGCTTTCGGTCAGATCGACCTTTCTCCGGCCGACCGTCCACCGGTTGCCGTGGCCCTCCCTGGCTCACGATCGGGCGTGTTGGCCAGTGATTCGGCGCGCGGTCTGTGCTGGGCGGCCGTCGGCCGCGGGACCTGTCCCCATCGGGGATGACCTGCTCCTGGGGCGGTCAGCGACGGGCCTGCCCGTCGGCCGCGGGCAGGAGCACGCAGTCGCCGCACAGCGCCGTCCGCGCCGGCCCGCGACGTTCCCGGGCGGCGTCGTCCACCGTGCCGTCGTGCGCCTGATCGAGCCGGTAGATCAGGCAGCAGCTGCGCCGCCGGAACCGCGTGGGCCCGATCCGGCCACCGCAGCCGGCGAGCGCACCGCCCGGCGCACACAGCTCGTCCACGACCCGCCAGGCCGGCTCGGCGAGCCCCGGCTCAGCAGCGCCGATCATGCCGGCCGCGCCCGCGACCGCGGAGGCGACGTTGCCCCGCAGCACGGTCCGCGATACCGCGTACCGGCGCGCGGCCGCGTCGACGACCGGGTCAACGAGCGGACGCAGCACCCCGTCGGCGAACGAGCCACCAGGCCCGGCAGAGGTGGGCTCTGCCGGCCCAACGTCGGCTGGCGACGGTACGCCGGTGTCCAGCGCGAGCGGGAACGGCCCGCCGAGCTCGTCCCGCCAGTACAGCCGGAGCGGGTCCAGGCGCGGCGCCGCTCCCGTCAGCACCGTTGCCGCCAGTGCCGGGGCGACCAGCCGCGCCGCGAGGCCAAGCTGGGCCACCGACGCCGCCACCCGTTCCTCGACGGCTGCCTCGGCGATCCCGCGCCCGGCCGCCAGCGCGGCCCGAACCGCGCTCACCCGCCGCGCCAGGGCTTGCCCTGCCGGGTCGACGAGCTCCGCGAACGCCTCCCAGCCGCCGTCCGGCCGACCACCTACCAGCGTCAGCTCGAAGAACGGCCCGAACCGCCGGCCGAGCCCGTCCGGGACCCCACCACTCCCAGCAGCCAGCGCACCCTGGCCGCGGCCCGCCGCCTCCCGACCACCAGCAGCGTCCACGCCCCGTCACGCTACGCCTCTGCGGCTGCCCTGGGCCTGACCAGACGGCCCACGCAGCGGGCCGGCAAGGGCCGCACTCTCCCCGGCGGCCAGGCGCCGCCTGACCGGGGCCGCTGGATGGGCGCGACCCGGTCGTCGACCGGCCTGCGTCCGGGGTCAGGTCTCCGGGTACAGCGAGTAGGACGGGAAGTTGCCGTAGAGGCGCTCGTTGGGGTCGGAACCGACCGTGACCGCGCGGACGAGGTGCTCGCCGCCGACGAAGGCGCCCTTCCAGGAGGCGCCGCGGCCGCCGAAGGGCTCGGCCCGGTCGCCGCGGGAGCGTGGGCGGTTGATGCCGATCTTGAAGGCCGCCAGCTCCGCGGACATCCGGCGGGCGGTGGCCTCGTCGTCGCAGGCGATCGAGGCGACGAGCGCGCCGTTGGAGGCGTTCATCGCGGCGAGCAGCTCGGCCTCCGAGTCGACGACGACGATCGTGTCCACCGGGCCGAAGGGCTCGGCGTGGTGCAGCGCGCACGACGGCGGTGGGCTCAGGATCGCGGCCGGGGGGAGATAGGCCGATGTGTCCTGGCCGGGGAGGAACCGCCCGTCAACGAGGTTGCCCCGGTAGAGCGGGACGCCGCCCTTCGTGATGGCCTCGTCGACCCGGGCGGCCAGTTCGGCCGCCTTCGCCGCGTTGATCAGCGGGCCGAAGTCGAGGTCGGGCAGCGGGTCGTCGTCGTTCTCGACGGCGAGTGGATGGCCGAACCGCAGTGAGCGCAGCACCGGCAGGTACATCTCCACGAACTGGTCGAACAGCTGGCGCTGCACGACGTAGCGGGGGTAGGCGGTGCAGCGCTGCTTGCCGTACTCGAAGCCCTTGCGCAGGTGGCCGGCGAGCAGGTCCCACTGGGAGAACTCCCAGATGCCCCAGGCGTTCAGGCCCTCCTGCTCGAGGAAGTGCCGCTTGCCGGTGTCGACCAGCGCCGCCGCGACCTGGCCGCCGGCTGAGCGGCCGCCGACGAACGCCAGCGCGCCGATCTCGCTGGCCCGCACCAGCGCCGCGGACAGCCGCGAGCCGGCGCCGGACACCAGCGACACCGGCAGGCCCTCCCGGCGGGCCAGCGCGCAGGCGAGCGTGAGGCACGCGGCCCCACCGTCGGTGGGGGTCTTCGCGATCGCGGCGTTGCCGGCGAGCACCTGGACGAGCATCGCGTGCATCAGGACGCTCATCGGGTAGTTCCAGCTGGCGATGTTGCTGACCGGGCCGGGCAGCGGCGTGCGGTCGGCGAGCATCCCGTCGATCTCGTCCAGGTACCAGCGCACGCCATCGATCGCCCGGTCCACGTCGGTGAGCGCCAGCCGCCACGGCTTGCCGATCTCCCAGACGAGCAGCAGGGCCAGCGTCTCCCGATGGGCGTCCATCGCGTCGACCGCGGCGGCCACCCGGGCGCGTCGGTTGGCCAGGGACACGTCCCGCCAGTGCTTGTGGTCCTCCATGGTGGCGCCGATCGCCTCGCGGGCCTCCGGGAGCTCGATCATCGGCGGGCCGGCGATCGGGGTGCCGTCGACCGGGGACGCGGCGTGCGGCAGCGGGACGCCGACGGCTCTCCAGCGGCCGCCCCACAGGTTGAACAGGCGGTCGTCGCCAAACGCCTCGGGTGCGGCAGCCCGGGCGCGGGCAAAGACGTCCGACCAGGCAGTGCCGGGCTTAAGGCGCAGGTTGGCGTGGTTGCGAGCGTGGGTGGTGGTGACCTCGGCGGGCCGGGCAGGGGTAACCATGTAGTGCACGGTGCGGCACGGCGCCCGCAGGCGCCACTAATACCGGCCGCGCCGAGCCAGGAGGAGGAATAGGACCCGGCGGGTAGATCTCGATCGGCATTCGAAAACCGATTTGAAATGGCACCGAGTGCAGCTTTGCGTCGGGGCAACGCGCCGGACAGCCCGGGTTAGTCCTGGTGAAACATGTTCTTGTTACGTCGATGCCGACCAGGCCTGCGACGGCCGCCCGCCGGCCCACCGCACGGGCCCGCCAGCCCCTGTGTCCTGGGCCCGGGACGGCCACCTGCCCCGGCTGCCTGGCCGGGTCGGCGGCCCGCGGCTGGGCGCCGGAGCAAACAGTGGGCTGTCCCATCTGTTCACTGATGCGGCAATAGCGAGCGCCCCGTCGGCGTACTATTTCGGGTATGTCGGATGAGTTAGGCCGTCTCCCCGGAGGGTTCGCCGGTGGGCTCCCCGAGGAGACAGTGCGGACAGGCACGGCGCGGACACTGGCACCACTGGCGGTACGTGACTCATCACGTAGAGTGGGTGGATGCTCGAGGCGGTATTCGCCGCCAGGCGTATTCGCTCGTTCCGACCGATCTGCTCATAGATTTCCAGGTGTGTGATGACGGCCAGTGTCGCTCCGCCGTCGGCCGCCTCCGCCGCCGACGCGCAAACGTCGCGGGACACGGCTCCGATCCGGGTCCTCGTGGTGGACGACCACGAGCTTTTTTTGCAGGGCCTGCAGACCGTCCTGGAGATTGAGGACGACATCCAGGTGGTCGGCCGGGCCGGGGACGGCCAGGCTGCCGTCTCGCTGGCCGCCGGGACCACGCCCGACATCGTGCTCATGGACGTGCGGATGCCGCTGCGGGACGGCATCGCGGCGACGGGCTCGATCAAGCGGGCCGTGCCGAACGCGAAGATTGTCATGCTCACCGTCAGTGACGAGGAGAACGACCTCTTCGAGGCGATCAAGGCCGGCGCGGTCGGCTACCTGCTCAAGACGATCCCGCCGCACGAGGTCGCGGACGCCGTCCGGGCCGTCCACCACGGGCAGAGCCTGATCAGCCCGTCGATGGCCTCCAAGCTCATGGCCGAGTTCGCCAGCATGGCCCAGGGCACCGACAGCCGGCCGCGGCTGGCCACCCCGCACCTCACCGCCCGCGAGCTGGAGGTGCTCAAGCTGGTCGCCGAGGGCCGGGCCAACCGTGAGATCGCCCGCAAGCTGTTCATCAGCGAGAACACGGTCAAGAACCACGTCCGCAACATCCTGGACAAGCTGCAGCTGCACTCCCGGATGGAGGCCGTGATGTACGCGGTCCGCCAGGGGCTGTTCGAGATCGACTGACGCCGGCCGGGCCGTCCCGCCCGGCGCCGCCGCTGGCCCGATCGCGGAGCGTCGCCGCAGCTGGGGCGAACGTGACGGGCTGGCGGACAGACCCTAATGTCAGTGGGATGGACCGCCTGGTTTGGATCGACTGTGAGATGACCGGCCTCGACCCGGCCACCGACGTGTTGCTCGAGGTCGCCTGCCTCGTGACGGACGGCGAACTCAACGTCATCGGTGACGGGGTCGACCTGGTACTCGCCGCGCCCGACCAGACGCTGGAGTCGATGGTGGCGGTCGTCCGCGAGATGCACGAGGCGTCCGGCCTGACCGCCGCGGTCCGCGCCTCCACCCTCACCGTCGCCGACGCCGAGGCCCAGATCCTCGACTACGTCCGCGCGCTGGTCCCCGAGGTCCGCCGCGCCCCGCTCTGCGGCAACTCGATCGCCACCGACCGCTCGTTCATCGCCCGTTACATGCCGGCGCTCGACGCCCACCTGCACTACCGCATGATCGACGTCTCGTCGGTCAAGGAGCTCGCCCGGCGCTGGTACCCGCGGGCCTACTACGCCGCCCCCGCCAAGCGCGGCGGCCACCGCGCGCTCGCCGACATCCGCGAGAGCATCGAGGAGCTCCGCTACTACCGCAAGGTCATCTTCGTCCCCCCGCCCGGCCCGACGACCGACGAGGCCAGGGCCGCCGCCGAGCAGGTCCGCGCCGAGTTCGACCAGCAGTCCCCGAACGG
>JADGHD010000311.1 GCA_019689615.1 Frankia sp.
ATGACCCGCCCCCGCCGCCCCCGGCGCGGCGGGGGCGGGGCGGGGGCGGCGCCCGCCCGGGCGGCGCGCTGCCGGCCGGTCATGCCCAAAGGCACGGCACGGACGGACTTCGCGGTGCCACCATCCATGCCGTGACCGCTCGCCCGCGTTTCGACCCGCTCGTCGACGCCTACGACGCCGCGCGTCCGAGCTACCCGGACGCGCTGTTCGCCGACCTGGAGCGACTCGCCGACCGGCCGATCGCCGGGGCCGACGTGATCGAGGTCGGTGCCGGCACCGGCATCTCCACCCGCCAGCTCCTCGCCCGCGGCGCCCGGGTGATCCCGCTCGACGTGGCCCCGGCGATGCTGGCGCGGCTGCGGGCCCGCACCCCGGGCATCCCGGCGGCGCTGGCCGACGGGGAGGCGCTGCCGCTGCGGGCCGGGGTCGCCGACCTCGTCTGCTACGCCCAGTCATGGCACTGGGTCCAGGTGCCGGTCGCCGCGGCCGAGGCGGCGCGGGTGCTGCGGCCCGGCGGGTCGCTGGCGGTCTGGTGGAACGACGTCGACGCCGCCGACACCCGCTGGTGGCAGCGCCAGCAGGAGCGGCTGGAGCGGATGAGCCCCGGCTACCGGCGGGAGTACCGGACCCGGCCGTTCGCCGACGAGCTGCGCTGGACCGGGCTGTTCAGCGAGGTGGTGACGCTCAGCGGGCGGTGGCGGCGCGAGCTGGACATCGACGCCTACATGACCTGGCTGCTGTCGAAGACCTACGTCGTCGCGATCGGGCCGCGCCTGGACGAGTTCCTCGATGCCGAGCGCCGCTCGCTGCTGCGGGCCTTCCCGGACGGCGTCATCGAGGAGCCGTTCCGCACCGTGCTGGTCGTCGCCCGCCGGCCCTGACCCGGGCCGCGCCGGCCGCGCCGCGTCGGCCGCGCGGCGTCGCCCGCCGGCCGGCCGCCGGCCAGCCCCGTTCGCCCAGCCCGTAGCCTTGCCTGCGGCCACGTGGTCGGCGCGGTGGCCGGGCCGCACCGGGCGTGGCGAGGCGTGGAGAGGAAGAGGGCACGGCATGACGGTCGCGATCGTGGGGGCGGGCAGGCTCGGTGAGGCGCTGCTCACCGGGCTGCTGCGGTCGGGCATGGACCCGGGTCGGATCGTGGTCGCCGAGAAGGACGCCGCACGGGCGGCGACGGTGGCGGCCGCGCGCGGGGTCCGGCTGGCCTCGCCGAAGGACGCGGCGGCCCGCGCCGAGGCGCTGCTCATCGTGGTCAAGCCGCAGGACGTCGGGGCGGTGCTGGCCGAGGTCGGGCCGGCGCTGCTGCCGGGCGGCCTCGTCGTCTCCCTGGCCGCCGGCGTCACGCTGCGCTTCCTGGAGGCCAACCTGCCCGCGGGCACGCCGGTCGTGCGGGTGATGACCAACACCCCGCTGCTCGTCGGCGAGGCGATGTCGGCGCTGTCCGCCGGCCGGCACGCCGACGACGGCCACCTGGCCACGGCCGAGGAGCTGCTGGGGGCCGTCGGCCGGGTGGTCCGGGTGCCCGAGGCGCAGCTCGACGCGGTGACCGCGCTGTCCGGCAGCGGCCCGGCGTACTTCTGCTACCTCGTCGACGCCATGATCGAGGCCGGGGTGCTGCTGGGCGTGCCGCGGGCCCTGGCCACCGAGCTGATGGTGCAGACGGCCCTGGGCTCGGCCAGGATGCTCCGGGAGACCGGCGAGCACCCGGCGCTGCTGCGGGAGGCGGTCACCTCCCCGGGCGGCACGACCGCCGTGGCGCTGCGGGAGCTGGACCGCCGGGCCGTCCGCGGCGCGATCCTCGACGCCCTGGCCGCAGCCCGCGACCGTTCCGTCGAGCTTGGCCGGCAGAGCTGAGAGAATCGCGGCGGCACATTCCGTCCACCCGCGCCCGCCGCGCACCCGCGGCCCGTGGACCCGCACCGGTGAGTCAGCACCGGTCGGCCCCCCGGCCCGCAGGTATGCGGCGCAGTGGGCGACGGGGCCGTGTCGCGGCGGCCAACGCGGCCGTCGGTCGCGGGCCAGGTAGGCTCGCTCGGTAGCTCTCCTCCACACAGAACGGTTGTTTTCGTGGGTTCTGTTATCAAGAAGCGGCGCAAGCGGATGGCCAAGAAGAAGCACCGCAAGCTTCTCAAGCGCACCCGCGTGCAGCGCCGCAACAAGAAGTAGCCGCGGTAGCCCAGCAGGTGCCGCCCCCTCGTGTATCGGTCACGTTGCAAAGGGGGCGGCCTGCTCGGCTGAGCTCGGCGGGCTGTGGCAGGCTGCCGGCGGGCGGCAACGGGGCCGCCGGCGGCTTGACGGGGGGTAGAGACCGATGGTCACGCCCGCGTGGATCACGTTTCTCTCCGACTACGGCCTCGAGGACACCTGTGTCGGGGTGTGCCACGGTGTGATCGCCCGGCACGCGCCGGGCGCGCGGGTGCTCGACCTGTGCCACGCCGTCGCCCCGCAGGACGTCCAGCACGGGGCCGGCCTGCTCGCCGACAGCATCGCCTACCTGCCGACCGGCGTGCACCTGGCGGTCGTGGAACGGCTCGACGGCAGCGGCCGGCCGCGCGGGGTGGCCGTGCGGACCGCGGACGGCTCGACCTTCGTCGCCCCGGACAACGGGCTGACCTCGCTCGCCTGGGACCTGCTCGGCGGGGTCACCGCCGCGTACGAGATCGCCAACCGGGAGCTGTGGCTGCCGCTGCCCAGCGCGGTGTTCCGCGGCCGGGACGTCTACGCCCCCGTCGCCGCGCGGCTCGCCGCCGGGCTGCCGCTGACCGAGGTCGGCCCGCAGATCGACCCGGCCACGCTCGACCGGCTTGCCTGGCCGCGCTGCTCCGTCGACGACGACCACGTGCACGCCGAGGTGCTGGGCGTCGACCACTTCGGCAACCTGTCACTCAACGTCGCCAGTGCCGACCTGGAGGCCGCCGGGATGCTGCGCGGCGACCGGGTCGAGGTGCGCGCCGCCGGTCGCCAGCTCGTGCTGCCGTTCACCCACACCTACCGGGACGTCCCCGTCGGGCAGCCGGTGCTGTGCGAGGACGCGCTGCGCCGGGTGATGCTCGCGGTCAACTGCGGCCGGGCCGCTGACCTGCTCCGGCTGGGGCGGCGCGACCCGCTCGTGATCGGCCAGGTGCCCCGGGAGAAGACGGTCGTGGGCCGCGGCCTGGGCGCTGCGGTGGGGGGGGCGCCGGGCCCGCGGGCCCCGGCCGGGCCGGCGCGCTGAGGCCCTCCGCCGGCGCCGGCCGCGCGGCCGGCCCGCGCGTGACCGGGCCCTTCCATCCCGTCGACGGGCCGGTCACCGGGTGGTGACGGGCAGGCAGCGTGGTGGTTTCCGGTGACGCTGCGCAGCGGAAGCGAGCGGTCCCGGGCGTACGATGACCGACGGAGCGCACCCAACCGGCCCGGGAGCCCGTATGAGTCCACGCCGAGTGCTAGTCACCGGTGTCTCCCGCCCCCTCGGTGCCGACGTCGCCCGTGCCCTGGCCGCGGACCCGCGGGTCGAGACGGTCATCGGCGTCGACACCGTGCCGCCGGGCGACGACCTGGGCCGCACCAGGTTCGTCCGGGCGGACATCCGCAACCCGTTGATCGCGAAGGTGATCGGCACGGCCGCCATCGACACCGTGCTGCACCTGAACCTCATCACCAGCCCGGTGGGCGCCGGCGGCCGGGCGGCGATGAAGGAGACCAACGTCATCGGGACGATGCAGCTGCTGGCCGCCTGCCAGAAGTCACCGACCGTGTCCCGGCTGGTGGTCCGGTCGACCACGGCGGTCTATGGCTCGTCCCCGCGCGACCCGGCGCTGTTCACCGAGGACATGGAGCCCCGGGCGCTGGCGCGCGGCGGCTACGGCAAGGACGCGGTCGAGGTCGAGGGCTACGTCCGCGGGTTCAGCCGGCGCCGGCCGGACATCGCGGTCACGGTGCTGCGGTTCGCCAACATCCTCGGGCCGCGGGTGGACAGCCCGCTCGCCCGCTACTTCGAGCTGCCGGTGGTGCCGACCGTGCTCGGCTTCGACCCACGGCTGCAGCTGCTGCACGCAAGCGACGCGCTGGCCGTGCTGCTGCGGGCGGCCGATGGCCAGCACGCCGGCACGTTCAACGTCGCCGGGGACGGCATCCTGCTGCTGTCCCAGGCGGTGCGCCGGGCCGGCCGCGCGCCGGTACCGGTGCCGTTCCCCGCGGTCAGCTCGCTGTCCCGGCTGGCCCGCCGGCTGCGGGTGGTCGACTTCCCGGCGGACCAGATCGGCTTCCTCGCCCACGGCCGCGCCGTGGACACCGCCCGGCTGCGCGAGGTCTTCGGCTACTCCCCGCGCTACAGCACGGCGGCGACCTTCGAGAGCTTCGTCCGCGAGCGCGGGCTGCGCCCGACGATCGACCCGGAGCTGGTCGGCCGGGTGGAACGCGGCCTGCTTGACCTGCTGGCCCGCCGCCGGTTGGTGGGTGCCTCATGACCGCCGAGCCGCCGGCCGGGGAGGCCCAGGTCATCCCGCTGAGCAAGGCCCGCCGCGCCGCCACCGCGGCGCCGGGCGCCGGCCGCGTCCCCGGGCAGGACCAGCCCGCCGGCACCGAGCGGGCCGCCACGGGCGACCCGAGCCAGAACGGCCGCGCCCGCCCCGCGACCGCGCCGGGCGGCCGGGGTACCCGCCGCACCGGCGCCGCCGGCACGTCCGCGGCCGGGACGCGCGCCACCCGGGCGGCCGGTGGCCGCACCGCCGGTACCGGCCCGCGGGCCGTGCCCAGCCGGCAACCGCCGGCCACCGCCTCCCCGTCAGCCACCGCCTCGTCGTCAGCCACCGTCTCGTCGCCGGCCGACGGGGAGCAGACCGGCACCGGCCCGGCCGGCAGCGCGCCGGCTGGTAGCGACCAGGCTGGTGCCGACCAGGCTGGTACCGAGCCGACCGCCGCGCCGCCGGCCACCGGCCGCCGTTCCGGCACCGGCCGGTCGCGCGGCGCAGCCGGCACGGACGCCACCGCACCCGGCGCCGACACCGCCGGCCGGCCCACGTCCCGGACCAGGAACCGGTCGAGCACCGGCACCGCCGGCCGCGCCACCTCGGCCACCCGGGCCACCCGCACGACGCGTCGCCCGGCCACCGCGACGAGCGCGGCGGCCACCGCCGGCGGCACCGATGGGCCAGCCGGGGCCGGCCAGGCGGAGACGGTCACCGAGCTGCCCGGGGCCGCGGCCGGCGCACCGGCGGGCGGCTCCGGCTCGCGCGGCTCCGCCAGCCCCGGCCCCGACGAGGCGGCGACCGGCGGCGGCGCGGGCGCGGACGAGGCGGCGGCCGCGGCCGGTGCCCGCCAGGGTGGCGCCGGCGGTGACGACCGGGAGCCGATGGCCGAGCCGGCCGGGCTGGAGCGGGCGCTCGCCGGGATGCTCGCGTTCCTGCGCCGGCGGATCACCGGTGACTACGAGGTCGACGAGCACGGCTTCGACCCGGACCTGACCGAGCACGTCGTCGCCCCGCTGCTGCGCCCGGTCTACCGCAGCTACTTCCGGGTGGAGACGCGCGGGCTGGAGAACGTCCCGGACACCGGCGGCGCGCTGGTCGTCGCCAACCACTCCGGGACGCTGCCGGTCGACGCGCTGATGACCGCGGTGGCGCTGCTCGACCACCACCCGGCCCACCGCCACCTGCGGATGCTCGCCGCCGACCTGGTGTTCTCGCTGCCGTTCCTGGCGCCGCTGGCCCGCAAGACCGGCAACACGCTGGCCTGCCAGCCGGACGCCGAGCGGCTGCTGGCGGCCGGCGAGCTGGTCGGCGTGTGGCCGGAGGGCTTCAAGGGCGTGGGGAAGCCGTTCAGCGAGCGCTACAAGCTGCAGCGGTTCGGCCGGGGCGGGTTCGTCTCGGCGGCGCTGCGCACCGGGGTGCCGATCATCCCATGCACGATCGTCGGGGCCGAGGAGATCTACCCGATGATCGGCAACGCGAAGACGGTGGCCCGCCTGCTCGGCCTGCCGTACTTCCCGCTGACCCCGACCTTCCCGTGGCTGGGGCTGCTGGGCCTGATCCCGCTGCCGTCGAAGTGGCTGATCGAGTTCGGCGAGCCGGTGGAGACGTCCCACTACACCCCGGCGGCTGCCGAGGACCCGATGCTCGTCTTCGAGCTCACCGACCGGATCCGGGAGACGATCCAGCACACCCTCTACGGCCTGCTGATGCAGCGCCGCTCGGTGTTCTTCTGACCGTCTCGGTCGACGTTCTTCTGACCGTCTTGGTCGACGTTCTTCTGACCGTCTTGGTCGACGTTCTTCTGACCGTCTTGGTCGAC
>JADGHD010000312.1 GCA_019689615.1 Frankia sp.
GGCCGGGCGGGCGGTGGGGCCCCCGCGGGCGCCCGGCCCCCAACCGGGGGGCGGGGGGGGGGGCGGGGGGCCCCCCCCCGGCCGGCTGGCCGCTACCAGGTGGCCTACCGGGTGGTGGCGTCCGACGGCCACCCGATCAGCGGCCAGATCAGCTTCACGGCCAGCGCCGCGGCCGGCCCGGCCAGCTCGGCCGAGGCCACGCCTCCCTCGAGCGCCGCGGCGGGCGCCAGCCAGCCGCCCGAGTCAACGCCGACCACAACCACCAGCCCCACCTCGCCCGCGCCGGCCGCGGCCGAGGGCAGCGACGACGGCGGCTCCGGCAGCACCACCGGGACCGTGGTCGCGATCGTCGCCGGCGTGGTGACGGCCATCGTCGCCCTGGCGATCGCCGTGACCGCGAACCGCTGGCGGGCGCCGAACCGGGAGAAGCGCAGTGGATCCTGAGCCGTCGGTCGCCTCGGCCGTCCAGCCCGCTGAACCGGCACCGGCCACCCCGGCCTGGCCAGCAGCCGACCTGCCGGCCCCGACGGCCAAGGCACCAGCCCCAGCGGCGGGGGCACCTGCCGCGGCGGCCGACACTCCCGCCCAGCGGGCCGACTCGTCCGCCCCGGCGGCCCAGGCATCCGTCCCGGCGGCGGGCGGCTCGGTCCCGGGCGGGCGCGAGCGGCCCGGCCGTGGCCGCGCGGTGCTCGTCGGCGCGGCCGCCGCCGTCGTCGCGATGGTCACCACGCTGGTCCTCGTGCTCGAGCTGGGCGGGGGCGCGCCCGAGCCGCTGCCGCCGGAGCTGGCCGGCGCCGACCCGGGCATGGTCACCGGCTGGGGGCTGCCGATCAGCCGGCTGCTGTTCGACGCCGCCGGCACCGTCACCGTCGGCACCCTGCTCGCCACCGCGTTCCTGCTGCCGGCGGCCGGCGGCAGGCCGGGGTCGGTTGGCCGGCGGATGATGCGGGCAGGGTCCGTCGCCGCCTGGGTGTGGTGCGTGGCCGCGCTCGCCCAGTTCATGTTCACGGTCTCCGACCTGATCGGCCGACCGCTGCCGGAGGCGCTGACCTGGCGCAGCGTGCGCAACGTGCTCGACGTCGTCCCGCAGCCGCGGGCGCTGCTGATCGTCGCCGGCGTGACGGCGATCGTCGCGATGGGCGCCGGGGTCGCGCGGAAGCTGGACACGGCGGCGTGGCTGGCCATCGGGGCGATCGTGGCGCTGCTGCCGATGACGATGACCGGGCACGCGCACGGCTCGGGCGGGCACGACCTGGCCTCGATCAGTGGCGGGGTGCACGCCGTCGGCGCCGCGGCCTGGGTCGGCGGGCTGGTCGCGCTGCTGGTCGCCGGCCGGCGGCTGAGCAGGCTGGAGCTGGTCACCGCGGTCACCCGCTACAGCCGGATCGCCGGGCTGTGCCTGGTCGCGGTCGCGGCCAGCGGTCTGATCAACGCGGCCGTCCGGCTCGGCGGGTGGGGCGCCCTGGTCGACAGCGGCTACGGCGGCGTGGTGCTGGCGAAGTCCGCCGCCCTCGTGCTGCTGGCGGGCTTCGGCGCGGCCCACCGTCGCCGCACGATCCGGCGCGTCGCCGCCGGCCAGGACAGCGGCGACGCGGCCGACGACGGCGCGCGCACCGGCGGCTGGCGGCCCGCCTGGTCGGTGTCGCGCCAGCTGTTCCTGCGGCTCGGCGCCGTCGAAACAGCGATCATGGCGGTGGCGGTGGCGCTGGCCGCGGGGCTGTCGCGGACGCCGACGCCGGTCGGCACCGAGACCGAGGACCCGGTGGTCCGCCTGATCGGCTTCCCGATGCCGCCGAAGCCGACCGTCGCCCGGCTGTTCACCGAGATCCGGCCGGACGTGCTGTTCCTGACGTTCGTCGTGCTGGCCGGCTGGCTGTACCTGCGGGGCGTGTGGCGGCTGTGGCGCGGCGGCGGGACGCCCTGGCCGGTCGGCCGGACGGTCTGCTTCCTGCTCGGGCTGGCGGTGATCGTGCTGGCGACGAGCAGCGGGCTCGGCAGCTACGGCCGGGTTCTGTTCAGCGTGCACATGGCCCAGCACCTGCTGCTGATGATGATCGCCCCGATCCTGCTGGTGCTGGGGGCCCCGGCGACGCTCGCGCTGCGGGCGCTGCCGGCGGGGGTCACCGGGACCACCCGCAGCGCCCGGGCCTGGCTGATGCGCGTGGTGAACAGCCGCTACCTGCGGTTCATCTCGTCGCCGGTGCCGGCGTTCACGCTGTACGCGCTGTCGATGTTCGTGCTGTACCTGACGCCGATCTACGGGTGGGCGCTGCGCTACCACCTCTCGCACCTGGCGATCATGGTGCACTTCCTGGCCGCCGGCTACCTGTTCTTCTGGGTGCTGATCGGTATCGACCCGGGCCCGCACCGGCCGAGCCACCCGGCCCGGATCGTGATGCTGTTCCTGGCGATGGCGGTGCACGCCTTCTTCGGCGTGATCGTCATGCAGTCGACCGAGGTGATCGGGGCGTCCTACTACGAGCTGCTGCCGCGGCCGTGGGGCGGCACCCTGCTCGACGACCAGCAGCTCGGTGGCGGGATGGCGTGGAGCTTCGGCGAGGTCCCGTCGCTGTTCGTGCTCGCCGCGCTGTTCTTCCAGTGGGCGCGCACCGAGGAGCGCCGCGCGCGGGCCAGCGACGCCCGCATGGACAGCGGGGAGGACGACGCCCACGAGGCGTACAACCGCTACCTGGCGAGCCTGCACGGCTCCAACACCCGCCGCCAGGGCTGACCCACCGCACCGACCGCCGACGGACGGCTGCCGCGCACGCCCGGCACCATCGGGCCCGCCGGAGCCCGCCCAGCAGGCCTGGGACGTGGGCCGGCCCTCTGCCGGCCAACACGGCGGTGTCCACGCCCATTGCTCGGCAGCCGCCCGCGGCTCATTTTGGTTGTGTGCGCACCTATCCGGTCGAGGTCAGCCGCCACCGCTCCCCGCGGTGGGACGGGTGGCGTGCCTCGGTGGAGGGGCTGCCCGGCGCCGACACGTCCGCGCCGACGCTGTCGGAGCTGCGGCGGGCGGTCGCCGAGGTGATCGTCCGGGTCGCCGGCCTGCCCAGCAGCGCGGTCGACGACGTCGCCGCCCGCATCCGCTTCCGGGTACGCTGACCCGTCCGCAGGCCCTGACGCGGCCGCAGGCCCTGGCCCGGCCGCCCGGGCGGGACTGCCCGGCGCCGCGTCCCCGAGGCCGTCGCGCTGTCCGGCATCGGTCAGCGTCCGCGGCGCTCCGCATGGTTCGGCCCCGGCCCGCGACGGGCAAGGATGGGATCAGCCGGCCCGGATCATCACCCCAGCCCGGGCCCAGCCGCGAAAGGGCCGCGTCGCCATGGAGCTCGACACCATCCTGCTGGTCATCCTCGTGGTGTTCGCCGCGATCGGGCTGGCCGTGGTGGCCGGGACGATCGCGTTGATGGTGCGCCTGCGGCTCTCGCCGCGCGGCGTCGCCGCCGCGATCGGCACGTTCATCTACCTGGCCAGCCCGGTGGACGTGGCGCCGGAGGCGCTGCTCGGCCCGGTCGGGCTTGTCGACGACGCCGGCCTGCTCGCGATGACGCTGCTCTACCTCGCCCGCCTCGCCGCCGCCCGCCGAGCCGCAGACGCCGGCACCGGCCCCGACGCCGTGGCCGTCCGGCCGCCCGGCCAGCCCTGACCTGACGTTGCCGCCGCCCGCTACCCGCTATGGCGGCCCGGGCGTGGGCCGACGAGCAGGGCCTGCGCCCCGACGGCGACCGGGCCGGTCAGGTCGGACAGGACCGAGGTGGCCAGCCCGGTGCCACCCGGGCTGATCGTCGTCGTCGCGTCGACGCAGATCCACTCGCCGACGGGCTCGCGGTGCAGGTGGACGGTCAGCTCGGGGTTGATGAAGTAGTGCCGGGTGAAATCGACCTCGCTGGAGATGCCGTTGCCGTTGTCCGCCAGCGCGACCAGCCGCTGCAGCGGGCTGGTCGGCTCGCCCGCGACGAGCGCGTGGCGCAGCCGGACCCAGGCGGCGGCCGGCCCGGGCCCGCCGAGCTCCCCGCGGCCCGGCACCCAGTCCACGGCCCCGGCGAACCCGGCCGGCCGCTGGTCGGCCCGCTCGGCACCCGCACCGTCTCGCGGAGCCGCGGGCGGCGGGAGCGGCGGCCCGGCGAACGGCGGGGGCGCGGGCATCCTGGGCGGGACGTCAGCGCCCTCGGCGCGGCGGATCCGCCAGGCAGCCGCCCGCGCCACCTCCCGCCCGGCCGCGGACAGCACCGCCTCCACCAGCTCGACGTTGCGGCCCGACCGGACGACGTCGGCGCGCACGGTCAGCTCGCCCACCGGCACCGGCCCGAGGATCTCGACGGTGATCCGCCCGATCGCGAGCTCGGGGCGCGGCGCCGTGCGCTCGATCGCTCGCGCGAGCAGGGCGCTCGGCGGTCCGCCGTGCTGCGCGGACGGGTCCCACGGCCCGGCCGTGTGCCCGGTCGCGAGCCAGCGGTCACCGCCCAGTGGGACATACAGGCTCGGCTGCTGCTCGGCGCCCCGGTCGGGCGCCCGCCCCGCCGCCACGCCGCTCGTCGTGTCGACCACGGACCGACCGTAGGCCGCCGCCCGGCAGCCGGCCCGCGTGGGTGATCTGGTTCACACCAAGGTCACCGGTCGATGACCTCCTGAGAGGGCACACCGACCGCGCATGGCACACGGATGCTCCCGTGCTCGCGGCGCCGGCACACGGCCAGGGCGGCGCGGGCACACGGCCAGGGTGTCACGGCGTCGTCTGATCCCAGGGCGGTGGGAGGGTGTGGCCGGCGGCCCGTAGGACGATGGCGAGTTCGGCGTCGCGCACGCTGGCCGGGGGCGCGCCGGTGCGGGCGGCGGTCGCGATCCAGCGGGCGACGGCGGCGTTGACCGGGGCCGCGAGGCCGTGCAGCCGCGCCAACAGCACGATCTCGCCGTTGAGGAAGTCGGACTCGACCGAGCCGCCGCGAGCCAGGCTCTGCCAGGTCGAGCTGCCCTGCCGCTCGTAGCCCGGGATCTCGTGGATGCGGAAGCTGGACAGGTCGAGGATCCGGGCGGTCAGTGGGTCGGCGGGGTCGACGCCGGCGGCGGCGAGCGCGGCCTTCGCCTCGTCGACGACGGCCCGGACGGCGACGTCGCGCAGCGGCCCGGGAGGAACGGCCGCGTCGATGTTGTGGGCCAGGTTGCCGAGCAGCTTGCCGGCCTTCCACCGGACGATGTCGTCGACGATCGCGGTGGCGAACGACGAGCGGCGCAGATCGGCCGCGACCTGCTCGATGACGTCGGCGGCCGCCTTGCGGGCGGCGTCGTCGGCTGGCGGCGCGCCGGCGAGACCGAGGATGAAGCCGCCGGCCAGCGGCGCCCCGTTGGCCACCACCTCGCCGGGCGTCAGGTGCGACGACGGGACCACGACCACGGCGTCGATCACGGTGGCGAACCGCCGCAGCGCGCAGCGGGCGCTGTCCAGGCCGTTCTGCAGCAGCACCACCGGCACCGCCTCGGCCGCCACCTGCCCCGGCTCGCCGCCGGACACCGACTGCCACGCCCAGGTCGCCAGCAGCGCCTCGCTGTCCTGCGACTTCGTCGCCAGCACGAGCACGTCGCCGGCCCGCAGCTCGACTTCCTCCGGCCCGCCGGCGACCGCGAGGGCGACCCGGTGCTCACCGTCCGGCCGGAGGTAGCGCAGCCCGCCCGCGCGCAGGGCGGCCAGGTTCGCGCCTCGGGCGACCACGACCACGTCCAGCCCGGCCGCCGACAGCTCGGCGGCCACCGTCCCGCCGACCGCGCCGGCACCAATCACGACATATCTGGAGACCACACCCCCAGCTTCCCGCAGCCCGGTCCCATCCGCCTGCGACGCGGCCGCCGCGCCGCCTCACGGCCGCGGGTGGGCCCGGCGCCCCGACCAGCCGCGGGCGGGCGCGGCTAGTCGTAGATCACGGAGCGCCACGGGACGGCCGGCCTTTCCCGGGCCGCCGAGCGCCACTCGAAGAAGAACCCGCGCTCCTCGGCCGCCGCGCCCGGCCGCCGCGCGGCCCGCCGGACGCCCTCCTCCCCCGCCGCGGTCGCCGCGGGGTTCGCGGCGCCCGGAGCATGGCCCGCCGACGGGGCGGCCACCTCCTGCCCCTGCTCCCGGTCGAGCCTGCCCGCGACGTCTGCCTGGTCCACCGTCACGGTCACGTCGTCCTCCGTCCCGTGGTCCAGCGTCGAGCCAGGTGCCGCGGGGGTGGCTGGCGG
>JADGHD010000313.1 GCA_019689615.1 Frankia sp.
CCCCGACAGGTCACCACCTCCCCCCGTGCCGGGTCACGCCCCACCGGCCCCGGCTGGCGCAGCACGGACGAACGCACCGCCAGCCCGCCGGCCGCCCACCGGCGCCCCACCACGTGACCTAGGCCACGCCGCCGACAGCCGGCCGGGAATCCGGCCTGCGGGGATTTCCCGCACCTCTCCTCGGGATTCACCGCGAGCGGGTGTCACACTCGTTCAAGGAGGCCCCGCCGGGACTCGGGACGCGGTGGTCCCGCCAGGGGCCAGTCAGGGACGCGGTGGTCCCGCCAGGGGCCAGTCAGGGACGCGGTGGTCCCGCCAGGGGCCAGTCAGGCCGATCCGGAGGGGGCCACGTGGCGACGGAGCCAGGAGTCCTGCACTGGCGCGAACCCGCTGGTGACGTAAACCAGCTCGCAGACGTCGCTGACCGCATCCGCCACTCGGTCGAGTCCGTCATCGACGGCAAGCCGCAGGCGATCCGCACCGCGATCATCGTGCTGCTGGCCGAGGGCCACCTGCTGATCGAGGACGTGCCGGGTGTCGGCAAGACGATGCTGGCCAAGTCGCTGGCGCGGTCCCTGGACGCCCGGGTCCGCCGGATCCAGTTCACCCCCGACCTGCTGCCGGGCGACGTGACCGGCGTCAGCGTCTACAACCAGGGGACCCGCGACTTCGAGTTCCGGCCCGGCCCGGTGTTCGCCAACATCGTCATCGGCGACGAGATCAACCGGGCGCACCCGAAGGCGCAGTCGGCGCTGCTGGAGTGCATGGAGGAGCAGCAGGTCACCGTCGACGGCGTGACCTACCGGCTGGAGCAGCCGTTCCTGGTGGTCGCCACCCAGAACCCGGTGGAGATGGAGGGCACCCAGCCGCTGCCGGAGGCCCAGCGCGACCGCTTCATGGCCCGGATCTCCATGGGCTACCCGTCGCCGGCCGCCGAGCTCAACATGCTCGACAACCACGGCAACGCCGACCCGCTGGACGACATCGTCCCGGTCACCTCGGCCGCGGAGATCGTCAAGATGATCTCCCTGGTGCGCAAGGTGCACGTCTCGGTCGAGGTCCGCCAGTACATCGTCGACCTCGTCGGCGCCACCCGCCGCCACCCGGAGATCGCCCTGGGCGCCTCCCCCCGGGGCGCGCTGCACCTGATCCGCGCGGCCCGGGCCGCCGCCGCCCTCGACCGCCGCGACTTCGTCCTCCCCGACGACGTGCAGGCCATGGTCGAGCCGGTGCTCGCGCACCGGCTGCTGCTGCACCCCGAGGCCGCGCTCACCGGCGAGCCCACCGCGACGATCGCCGCCCGGCTGCTCGCCGACGTCGTCGCCCGCACGCCGATCCCCCGGCCCGGCTCGGTCCGACCACCGCGCCGCGGGCTCTGACGAGGCCGCGGTGCGCGACCTCGCCGCCGCCCTGCGCGGCCTCACCGTCCGGGGCCGTTCGTTCGCCGCCGCCGGCATCGCCTGCGCCGGCTCGGCGCTGATGCTCGGCGAGCACGACCTGCTCCGGGTCGCCCTGCTGCTGGTGCTGCTGCCGGTGGCCGCCGCGTTGTTCGTCTCCAGGACCCGCTACCGGCTGGCCTGCACCCGCCGGATCGAGCCGCCCCGGGTGTGGGCCGGCGAGCCGGCGGTGGTCCGCATCCGGCTGGACAACATGAGCCGGCTGCCGTCGTCGGTGCTGCTGGTCGAGGACGCGGTGCCGGAGAGCCTGGCGGCCCGCTCCCGCTTCGTCCTCGACCGGATCGAGCCGGGCGGCACCCGCGACCTGTCCTACGAGCTGCACACCCAGCACCGGGGGCGCTACCAGATCGGCCCGATGTCGATCCGGCTGTCCGACCCGTTCGGGCTGTGCGAGCTCACCCGGGCCTTCCGCAGCCGCGACGAGTTGGTGGTGGCCCCCAGGATCGAGCGGCTGCCGGCGACCAGGGCGGCGCACGCCAGCGTCGCGTCGGTGCGCCGCCGCTCCACCCTGGCCGGCGACGACGAGGCCAGCACCCGCCCCTACCAGTCGGGCGACGACCTGCGCCGGGTGCACTGGCGGACCACCGCGCGCGCCGGCGAGCTGATGGTGCGCCGCGAGGACAGCCCGCAGGCCGGTGGCGCGACCCTGCTGCTCGACGACCACATCGGCTCCTGGGGGACCTTCAGCGGGCCGTGGTCGCCGTTCGAGTGGGCGGTGAGCGCGGCCGGCTCGATCGGCGCCCACCTCGCCAACGGCGGCTACGGGCTGCGGCTGGTGACCAGCCGGGGGCTCGCGGTGTCGGTGCCCACCGGGACGATCAACCCGCTGCTCGACGAGCTGGCGGTGATCACCCAGAGCGAGCCCAACAGCCGGGCGGCCTACCGGGCCGTGCGCGCGACCGACGGCGACATGCTCGTCCTCGTCCTCGGCCGGACCAGCGCGGAGGCGGCCCGCGGGCTCGCCGCGCTGCGCCCGCGGTCGGCGCCGGCGATCGCCGTGCTCGTCGACCTGACCCGCTGGGACGCCGACCCCGCGGTGGCGGCCGACCTGGACGGCGCGCAGCAGGCGCTGGCCCGGCGCGGCTGGCGGGTGCTGGTCTGCGGGCCCGGCCACGTCCCGCTCGCCGAGCAGTGGGCCCGCCTGCACCGGCCCGTGACCGCGCTTGCTGGAGGACGGTGATGACCGCCCCGACCGCCCCACCCGGCGCGCCCGGGGCCGACAACGACGCGGGCCGCGCACCCGGCGCGCTTCGGCCCATCAGCTCCGGCGAACCGGGCGGCCCGGACGCGGCGGGCGCGCAGCGGCGAGGCGGGCGGCTCGGCCGGGTCGGCCGCCGGTTCACCCGGGACGGCCGCGGCGAGGCCGTGCGCACGCTCGTCGGCGCCCTCGCCAGCCTGCTGTGCGCCAGCGCGCTGCACCCGCTGTTCGAGGGCTTCTGGTGGTGGTTCATCCCGGTGCTGACGGCCACCGTGGTCGTCGTCGCCCTGGGCGCGCTCGGCCGGGGAAGGCGGCTGCGGCTGCCGGTGACGCTCGGCCTGCAGCTGCTGGGCCTGCTCGAGGTGCTCACCCTGTTCTGCGCGGCCGAGCAGGCGTTCCTCGGGATCGTCCCGAGCCCGGCGAGCATCAGCCACCTCGGCCAGCTGATCGCCGACGGCCGCGCGGACATGGCCCGGCTGGCCGCCCCGGTGCCGGAACTGCCGGGACTGGTCGTGCTGACCGTGCTCGGCACCACGCTGGTGACGATCGCCGTCGACGTGCTCGTGGCCCACTATGGCCGGCCGACGCTGGCTGGGCTGCCGCTGCTCGGCCTGTTCGCGGTGCCGGCCGCGGTGCTGCCGGGCGGCGTCGGCGCGACCGCGTTCACGCTCGGGGTGCTCGGCTTCCTCGCCCTGCTGCTGCTGGACGGGCGCAGCGCGGTCCGCCGCTGGGGCCAGCTGGTCACCACGCGCGGCTCGCGGCGCGGCGTCCGGCTGTGGATGAGCGGACTCGCCGGCCGGATCGCGCTGGCCGCCATGATCCTCGCCCTGGCCGTACCGGTGCTCACCCCGTCGATCGACGGGCACGGCCTGATCAGGCACCCCACGGCGAGCGACGGCGACGGCCAGGACGGGGCGCCGAACCGCCGCGAGGTCAGCCAGCCGATCGCCGGGCTGACCCAGCGCCTGCACACCAACCCGGACCAGCCGCTGATGCGGATGACCCCGAGCGACCCGCACAACCCACCGCAGCTGCGGCTGATCGCGCTCGAGGACTTCGATGGCCACACCTTCAAGCTGCGTGGCCTGACCGCGCCGCGGGAGGACCGGGTCGACCGCGGGCTGCCTGAGCCGGACACCAGGATGACCACGACCGAGGTGCGGGCGACGATCGCGGTGGAGGACGACTACGCCGACTACTACCTCCCCGTCCCCGGGATCCCGACCAGGATCACCGGCCTGTCCGGCGAGTGGCTGCTGGACCGCCCGACCGGCACGATCTTCACCACCCGCTCCAGCACCTCGGGCCTGGCCTACTCCGTCGACGCCCTGCTGCCGTCCCCGACGACCGCCGAGCTGACCAGGACCGGGCCGATCCCCGACGAGATCCGGCACAACATCGAGCTCCCGGCCGACCTCGACCCGCGGGTGCCGGAGCTGGCCCAGACCCTCACGGCCGGCCTCGCGACCGACTACGACAAGGTCCGGGCGATCCAGGACTACCTGCGCGGCGACGACTTCACCTACGACCTCAACGGCGCGCCGACGACCGCCAAGGGCGCGCTGACCGAGTTCCTGTTCACCAGCCGCCGTGGCTACTGCGAACAGTTCGCCTCGGCGATGACGGTGCTCGTCCGGTCGTTGGGCATCCCGGCGCGGGTCGCGCTGGGCTTCCTTCCCGGCACCCGCCAGCCCGACGGCTCCTTCCTGATCCGCAACGCGGACGCGCACGCCTGGCCCGAGGTCTGGTTCCCGGGCACCGGCTGGATCCCGTTCGAGCCGACGCCGCGGGCCGACGGCACCGCCCCGCCCGACTACGCCCCCGACACCACGCCCCAGCAGCCGAGCCAGCAGCCAGGCCAGGACCCGCAGCAGGCGGCGGATGAGCCGCAGACCGGCGCCACCCCGCCGGCGACCAGCTCCGGCCCGCCGGTGCCGGCGATCGGCGGCGTCGAGGAGAGCGCCACCCTCGCCGAGCTCGTCGACGCCCTGCACACCGACCCCACGCGGCCACTGGTCCATGTGCGGCCGCACGGCGCGGCACCGGCGGGGCTACGGCTGCGGCTGACCACCCTGGGCGACTTCGACGGCGCCGTGTTCCGCTCACGCCCGGTGCCCGACGCGGCCGACCCACCGATCGGCGGTGGCCTGCCCACGGTCGCGCCCGGGATCCCGACGACGCCGCTCGACGCCACGATCTCGGTGCACCCCGACTACCAGGAGCGGCTGCTGCCGGTGATCGACGTGCCGCGCGACGTCGACGGGCTGGCCGGGGACTGGCGGGTGGACCAGGCCAGCGGCGCCATCTACGCCCGCGACGGCCGGACGCTGGCCGGGGCCACCTACACGGTGGAGTCCGAGATCCCCGCGCCGACCGTCGACCAGGTGACGGCGCCCGGGAGCGTGCCGGCGCAGCTCGAGCCCTACCTGGCCCTGCCGGGCGGCCTCGACCAGCGGGTCCGCCAGCTTGCCCAGGCGATCGCCAGCGGGGAGGGCAACGCCTACGACCGGGCCCGCGCCATCGAGGCCTACCTGCGCGGTGGCGAGTACACCTACGACATCGCTGCGCCGGCGCTGGGCCAGCAGACCCCGGTCAGCCAGTTCCTGCTGACGACCCGGCGCGGCAGCAGCGAGCACTTCGCCACGGCGATGGCGGTGCTCGCCCGGTCGCTTGGCATCCCGTCCCGGGTGGTGGTCGGCTTCGCCGACCCGGTCACGCAGCCGGACGGCAGCCTGCTGTTCAAGACCGGCAACAGCCACGCCTGGACCGAGGTGTGGCTCCCGGCCGTCGGCTGGACCGCGTTCGACCCGACCCCGGCGCACCCGCTCGACCTGGGCACCACCACCTGGTCACCGGGCCAGGAAGCGGCCGGCGAGCCGGCGGCGCCGGGCACCGAGGCGGCGCCGCCCACCGACGGGCAGGACGACGGCGGGATGCCGGCGGCGCTGCGGGCGGTCGCGCTGTACGGCTGCATCGGGCTGGCGGTGCTGCTGGTGCTGGCCGGCCCGGCGACCGCCCGCCGGCTGATCCGCCGCCGGCGGCTGCGCGGCGGCCCGGTGCCGGCGGCGGAGGGGTCCGCCGCGGCCGAGGCGGGCGGCGAGGCCGGTACCCGGGTGCGCGCCGGCTGGGCCGAGCTGCTCGACGTGGCGACCGACCTGGGCATCCCGCTGCGCCCGAGCGACTCCCCGCGTGGGGTCGCCGCCCGGCTCGGCGCCTACCTGGCCGCCGGCCCGGAAGCGGACGAGCCGCGGATCGCCCAGGCGCGGGCGGCGATCGACCGGCTGGCCTGGGCGGAGGAACGGGCCCGCTACGCCCCGCCCGGGACCTCCCTGGGCGACGCGGCGAACACGGTCGCGGCGGACGTGACCACGGCGATCACGGCCCTGCTGTCGGTCGCTCCCCGCAGCCGCCGCCTGGTCGCCCAGGTCGCGCCGCCGTCGGTGCTGCGCCGGCTGACCCGCTCCGGGGGCTACCACCCCAGCGAGCGCGACTGGCGGC
The DNA here is from genome assembly GCA_019689615.1 of Frankia sp. Taxonomy (GTDB): domain Bacteria; phylum Actinomycetota; class Actinomycetes; order Frankiales; family Frankiaceae; genus Pseudofrankia. Next base: position 6,154 of record JADGHD010000313.1, read on the forward strand.
CGGGCGCGCCCACGCCGGAGGCGCCAACCCCCACTCCGGTGCCAGTCCC
>JADGHD010000314.1 GCA_019689615.1 Frankia sp.
GGCCCGCCCGCGCCCCCCGCGCCCCCCGCGGGGCCCCCCGCCCGCGGGCGGGCCGGGCTGGCAGGCGGCCGGTGACCAGGCTGCCGGTGCCCGGGCTGCCGGTGACCGGGCTGCCGGCCGGCCGGCGCCTCGGCCGGCTCGCCCGGCGGGTGGTCCGGGGGGCGGTGCGCTCGGGAGCCGCCGCAGCCGTGATCGTCGCCGGGCACACCCTGGTCAACGCCCGCCTGTGGCGGCGCCCGCCGCCGGCCGCGCCGGTGCGCGAGCGGGTGTCCGTACTGCTGCCGGTGCGGGACGAGGCGGCCAGGGTGGGGCGCTGCCTGGCCGCGGTGCTCGCCTCCACCCACCTCGCGGACCTCGAGGTGATCGTCCACGACGACGCCTCCACCGACGGCACCGCCGCGGTCGTGGCCGCGGCCGCCGCCGGCGACCCCCGGGTCGTGCTGGACCGCGGCGACGGCCCGCCCGCCGGCTGGCTCGGAAAGCCGCACGCCTGCGCGAGCGCCGCCGCCCGGGCGAGTGGCAGCGTGCTGGTGTTCGTCGACGCGGACGTGACGCTCGCCCCGGACGGGCTGGCCCGCGCGGTGGGGCTGCTGCGCTCATCGGGGCTCGACGTCGTCTGCCCCTACCCCCGCCAGGAGGCGGGCACGCTCGCCGAGCGGCTGGTCCAGCCGCTGCTGCAGTGGTCGTTCCTGGCGCTGCTGCCGCTGCGGCTGGCCGAGCGCTCCCGCCGCGGCTCGCTGACCGCGGCCAACGGCCAGCTGCTGTGCGTCGACGCCGCCGTCTACCGGCGCGTCGGCGGGCACGCCGCGGTGCGGGCCGACGTGCTGGAGGACATCGCGCTGGTGCGGGCGCTCAAGCGAGCCGGCGCGCGCGGCGGGGTCGCCGACGGCACCGAGCTGGCCGTCACCCGGATGTACGAGGGGGCGCGGGCGCTGGCTGACGGCTACGCGAAGTCGCTGTGGGCGGCCGGCGGTGGCCGCCCGGCCGCCTCTGCCGGGCAGGTGGGGCTGCTGGGCTGGCTGTTCGTGCTGCCGGCCGTGGCCGCGCTGCGCGGCTCGCGGGCCGGGCTCGCCGGCTACCTGGCCGGGGTCGCCAGCCGCGTGGTCACCGCGACGGCCAGCGGCGGGCGGGCCTGGCCGGACGCCGCCGCCCACCCGCTGTCGATCCTCGCGTTCGGCTGGCTGACCGCCCTGTCCTGGCACCGGCGCCGCCGCGGCGAGCTGCGCTGGAAGGGCCGCCCGCTCGCCGGGTCCGCCGAACCGGGCCGCCGCGGAGCCGCCGGCGCTGGCCCGGTGCCACCCGGCGCATGATCGGCCTGGGTACAGTCGCCGCGTGGCCAGGATCGTGGTGGTCGGTGCCGGTGTCGGCGGGCTCGCGGCAGCCGCCCGGCTCGCCGCGGCCGGGCACCTGGTCACGGTGTGCGAACAGGCCGCCGAGGTGGGCGGCAAGCTCGGCTGGTACGAGCGGGACGGCTACTCGTTCGACACCGGGCCGTCCCTGCTGACCATGCCGGAGGTGTTCGAGGAGCTGTTCGCGGCGACCGGCGGGCCGCTGGCCGACAGCATCGAGCTGCGCCGGCTGGACCCGGTGGCCGCCTACCGGTTCGCCGACGGCTCCTGGTTCACCGCCCCGGCCGACGACGAGGAGTTCCGCGCCGAGCTCGACGAGGCGCTGCACGGCGGCGCGGGCGAGCAGTGGGCCGCGTTCGCCGCGCACGCCGCCCGGGTCTGGGAGATCACCCGGGACACGTTCCTCGCCGGGCCGATGTCCCCGGCCCGGCTGGCCCGGCTCGCGGGCACCCACCCGGGCGACATCACCGCGGTGACCGCCGGGCGCACCCTGCGCGGGCTGGCCCGCCGCCACATCAGCGACCCGCGGCTGCGGATGTTCGTCGAGCGCTACGCCACCTACACCGGCTCGGACCCGCGCCGCGCGCCCTCGGCCCTCGCGGTGATCCCGCACATCGAGCGCCGCTACGGCGGCTGGTACGTGCCCGGCGGGCTGCGCCGGCTCGGCGCGGCGATCGCCGAGCGGGCCCGCGAGCGCGGCGCCGTCATCCGGCTGGAGACCCCGGTGGTGACGATCAGCCAGGACAACGGCGGCCGGGTGGACGGCGTGGTGCTCGCCGACGGCGGCCGGCTGCCCGCCGACGTGGTGGTGGCCAACGCCGACGCGGCGGTGGTCTACGGCGGCCTGCTCGCCGACGGCCCGGTTCGGCCGGCGGGCCGGCGGGGCATCCGGCTGGCCCGCCCCGGCAGGCCCGGCCCCGGCGGCGGGCTCGCCGTCGCGGCCGGCCTCGGCCGGGCCCGCCCGTCGCTGGCCGGGTTCGTCCTGCTGCTGGCGCTCGGGCCGGGCCCGGCGGACCGGCCGGACTGGCAGGCCGAGCACACCGTGCTGTTCCCGGCCGACTACGACGCCGAGTTCGACGCGGTGTTCGGCGCCCGGGTGCCCACCGACCCGACCGTGTACGTGCACGCCCCGGCCGACCCGGCGCTCGCCCCGCCGGGCGGTCAGGCATGGTTCGTGCTGGTGAACGCGCCGCCGCACGCGCCACGGCCGGGCCCGGCGCTGGCCGGCGTCGACTGGGACCGGCCGGGGCTCGCCGAGTCCTACGCCCGGCGGATCCTCGACCTGATGGCCGCCCGCGGCCTGGACGTCCGCGACCGGCTGCGCTGGCACGTGGCGCTGACCCCGGCCGACCTGGAGCGGGGCACCGGCGCGCCGGGCGGCTGCATCTACGGCACGTCGTCCAACGGCGCCCGGGCGGCGTTCCTGCGCCCGGCGAACCGCTCGCCGGTGCCCGGCCTGTTCCTCGTCGGCGGCTCGACCCACCCGGGCGGCGGGCTGCCGCTGGTGGCGCTGTCCGCCCGGATCGTCGCCGAGCTCATCGGCCCCGCCTGACCGGCCGCCCGCGCCCAGGCCCGCCGTGGCCCGGGCGGTGGCGCGGCAGCGGCACCCGGCCTGGCTGGGCGGCGCCGGCGGTCCCCCGCGGCGGCGCCGGGGCGCGCAGCAGGCGGCGCAGCACGACGGCGAGCTGGGCCAGGCCGATGATGGCGACGGAGGCGGTCGCGGCGGTGGCGACGAGCGCCGCCGGGTCGCGCAGCGAGGGCAGCACGCCGGCGGTGAGCAGGCCGGCGACCGTGATGATCAGGCGGGTGGGCCGCTCCCCCACCGTGACCACGCCGATCTCGCCGACGCCCGCGTTGCCCGCCCTGGCCCGGGTGTACTCCAGCAGCCCGAGCGCGCCGCCGGCCAGCGCCGCCAGCCACCCGGGCGCGCCCAGCAGCCACAGCGCGAGCAGGCAGAGCACGTCGCCGACCCGGTCGGCGACCGAGTCCAGCACGTAGCCCGCCCGGCTGACTCGGCAGCGCAGCACCGCCACCGCGCCGTCCAGGCTGTCCAGCAGGCCTGCCACGGCCACCACGAGCGCCGCCAGCAGCGGCCAGCGGCCACCGGCGGCGGCGGGCGGCAGCGCGAGCGCCGGCTGCGCCGCGGCCGCGGCGGTCACCGCCGCCGGTGGCACCCTGGCGGCCGCCAGCGGCCGGGCCAGCAGGTAGACCAGGGTCAGCCAGTGGCGGACCAGCGCGCCACCGCTGCCGGGGTGGTATCCACCGTGCGTCATCGCCCAGGCCGCGAAGTAGTCCTCACGCCCGGGCACCGGGGTCCGCATGCGGACCATCGTGCGTTACCCGTAGAGTCCCCGGCGTGAGCGAGCAGATTTCGGGCGTCGTCGAGACCCTGGACGACCTTGACCCGGCGGAGTTCTTCAATGCGCGCCGCGATCAGGTGGTGCTGGCGGTCCGAATAACACCCGTCTTCGGCGCGCTCGACCTGAGCCTGGTGATGGCGGTCGTCGACGCAGCGAACAAGGCGGGCTTCGCGCTCGTCCGGGAGCAGACGTTCCGCGACGAGTGGCTGATCTGCGTCTTCGACGCCTACGAGGACCAGGACTAGGAAACGGTCGCCGGCCGGCCCCGGGCGGGCCGGCCAACCGGGCGTGGTGCCAGCCCGCGGGCTGGCCAGGCAGTGAACCGACGTCAGCCGGCCATGCCGCCGGAGTGGCCGACGCCGTAGCGGTCGCGGCTCGCCCGGACGGCGCGGCAGACCTCGCGGGTCGCGCTGGACCGGTTCAGCGTGATGAAGTGCAGGCCCGGCGCGCCACCGGCGAGCAGCCTCTCGGAGAGGTCGATGGCGACCTCGATCCCGATCGCGCGCACGGCCGCCGGGTCGTCGGCCACCGCGCGCAGCCGGGCGACGAGGTCGGCCGGCAGGTCGGCGCCGGACAGCAGGGCCATCCGCTCGATCTGGGCGACGTTGGTCACCGGCATGACGCCGGGGATGATCGGCGCCTCGCAGCCCCGCCTGCGGACCCGCTCGACGAGCCGGAAGTAGTTGTCCGCGTCGAAGAAGAACTGGGTGATCGCGTAGTCGGCGCCCGCGTCGAACTTGCGGACCAGGAAGTCCGCGTCGGTCTCCAGGTCTGGCGAGCGGGGGTGCTTGTCCGGGAACGCGGCGACGCCGACGCAGAAGTCGCCGAGCGACCTGACCAGCTCGACCAGCTCGGAGGAGTAGCGCAGGCCCTGCGGGTGCGGGATCCACTCCCCCTGCGGGTTGCCCGGCGGGTCGCCGCGCAGCGCCATCACGTTGCGCACCCCGGCGCCGGCGTAGTTGCCGATCACCTGGCGCAGCTCGGCGACGGAGTGGTTGACCGCGGTCAGGTGGCCGATCGGGGTCAGCGTCGTGTCCGTGGCGATCTGCTCGGTCACCCGGATCGTGCCCTCGCGGGTGGAGCCGCCGGCGCCGTAGGTGACCGACACGAACGACGGCCGCAGCGCCTCGATCTCGCGCAGCGCCTTCCACAGCGCGCGCTCGCCGTCCGGGGTCTTCGGCGGGAAGAACTCGAACGAGTAGGAGATCTCGCCGGTGGCGAGGAACTCGCGCACCGTCCGCGGCCTGGCGGCGGCGCGGCCGGCGGCGCGCGCACGGTTCGGGCCAGCGCCGGGCGCGTGCTCGGCGGGGGATGTGGCCGCGTCCCTGGCGGCCGTGGCTAGGGCGCTCCCGACACCGGTCATACCGGAGAGGGTAAGGCCTTCGCCTGATCGTCCACGCACCGCCTCGGCGCAGGTCAGGCCGGTGTCTGTGACATTTGTCGCAGCGGTCGCCGCGACGTTCGTCCCACGTCCGGCTATGTCAGTCGTCCGAGCAGCTCAGCGACGTCCGTCGCGGCCAGGACCGCGACAGATGTCGTAGCCGGCCGGGCAACCGACGCCCGCGGCTGGGCGAGCGCCGGCAGGCGCGCGGCCCACACCGCGCCCGGCGCCACCCGGGTCGGCGGCGGCGGTGTCCGGCCCGGACCACCGGGCGGCACGGCGGGTCAGATCGGGCGGGCTTTCTCGGCGGCCCGGATCAGCACGGGCCCGCGCTCGGCGCGCACCAGCACCTCGGCGGCGGCCTCCGGGTCGTCGGCGAGGTCGACCTGGGTGCGCGCGCCCGGGTCGGCGACCTCCACCAGCACCCGGTAGCGGCCGTCCGGCAGCACGAGGGTGACCGCGCCGGACCCGGCGCTGACCGACAGCCGCTCGGGCGGCTCGGTGAAGTACAGGTTGATGTCGCCGGCCGCGCTGCGCGCGGTGACCCGCTTCCCGGTGAGCTCCCGGGCGGCGATCGTGGCGGTCTCGGTCAGCAGCGTCAGGTCGCCGGCCGACCCCCACAGCGTGACCTCGCCGGCGCGCAGCTCGACCCGGGCCGGGGTGGCCCGCCGCAGCCGTAGCCGCAGCCTCGCCTCGCTCGCCTCCCCGGTCAACCGCAGTGTGCCGTCGGCCACGACGAGCCGGGGGATCACCCGGCCGACCCGGCGGCGTACCGTCAGATCGACCCGCGCGTCGGCCCGGTCGTCCTCGCCGATCTCCACCCGGCCAGAGGCCAGCCGCACGTCCACCGCGCGCACCCCGGCCACCGAGCGGGCCGCCGTGACCGGCGGCCGGCGCAGCAGGCTGAGCCCGCCGAGGGCGAGCGCGAGCAGGACGACGGCGACCACGACGACGAGCGCGTCAGACACGACATCGGACACGGGACGGGCCTTCAACGAGGACGGAGCGGACGTCTCGCACGGTACTACCTGGCCCGGGCCCGGCCCCGCCCCCGGGCCGGGGGGGCGGGCCGGGCGCGCGGGGCCCCGACCCACCCCC
>JADGHD010000315.1 GCA_019689615.1 Frankia sp.
GGTGGCCCGTTGAAGCGGCCAGGACGCGGCCTGCGACAGGCTCACGATATATCGCGTTAGAACAGAAAGCAAGATCTCGATATAGCTGTCGCGGATCGGACAGGTCACCGCGGCGTCGGCGAACCGGCGACAGGACGGCACAGGGGCGCGGACACGCGGGCGGTTCGGCCAGGGCGAACATCCCCCGACTCAACCCGGGAACACAGCAGGGCTCCACTGTATTAAGTGGTGTTGACTCAACTTTCTGCTCCACCGAAGGGTGTGTTCGTGACCGAGACCCGTGTGCTGCCTGTCCTGCCGCTCGACGACGCGGTCGTGCTGCCCGGCATGGTGGTGCCGTTTGCCCTGTCCAACGTCGAGACGCGGGCCGCCGTGGACGCCGCCCGCGCCGCGGCCAAACCCGACTCATCGAACGCGGAGGTCCTGCTCACCCCACGACTGGACGGCAGGTACGCGGGGGTCGCCGCGCTCGGCGTGATCGAGCAGGTCGGCCGGCTGCCCGGCGGGGAGCCGGCGGCCGTGGTCCGGGCGGTCGCGCGGGCGCGGATCGGCACCGGCAGCACCGGGCCGGGGGCCGCGCTGTGGGTCGAGGCGACGATCCACGGCCCCGAGTCCACCGGGCCGCGCACCGGGCGGGTCAACGAGCTGGTCCGCGAGTACAAGGCGCTGGTCACGAGCCTGCTGCAGCAGCGGGGCGCCTGGCAGGTGGTCGACTCGGTCACCGGGATCGACGACCCGTCGACGCTCGCCGACACCGCCGGCTACGCGCCGTACCTGTCGGCCGCGCAGAAGCTGGAGCTGCTGGAGACCGCCGACGCCGCCGCCCGGCTGGAGAAGCTGCTCGGCTGGACCCGCGAGCACCTCGCCGAGCTTGAGGTCGCCGAGACGATCCGCAAGGACGTCCAGGAGGGCATGGACCGCCAGCAGCGCGAGTTCCTGCTGCGCCGGCAGCTGGAGGCGGTGCGCAAGGAGCTGCGCGAGCTGTCCGGCCAGGGCGGCGGGGACGGCGAGGCCGAGGACGACTACCGGGCCCGGGTCGAGGCGGCCGACCTGCCGGAGAAGGTCCGGGCGGCGGCGATGAAGGAGGTCGACCGGCTGGAGCGGACCTCCGAGGCCTCGCCCGAGGGCGGCTGGATCCGCACCTGGCTGGACACGGTGCTCGAGTTGCCCTGGAACAGGCGCAGCGAGGACAACTACGACATCGCCGGCGCGCGGGCAGTGCTGGACGCCGACCACGCCGGCCTCGACGACGTCAAGGACCGGATCATCGAGTTCCTCGCGGTGCGCCGCCGGCGCGCGGACGCGGGCCTGGGCGTCGTCGGCGGGCGGCGCAGCGGCGCGGTGCTCGCCCTCGCCGGCCCGCCAGGCGTCGGCAAGACCTCGCTCGGCGAGTCGGTCGCCCGCGCGATGGGGCGCTCGTTCGTCCGGGTGGCCCTGGGCGGCGTGCGGGACGAGGCGGAGATCCGCGGGCACCGGCGCACCTACGTCGGCGCGATGCCCGGCCGGATCGTCCGGGCGATCCGCGAGGCCGGCACGATGAACCCGGTCGTGCTGCTCGACGAGGTCGACAAGCTGGGCAGCGACTACCGGGGCGACCCGACCGCCGCCCTGCTGGAGGTGCTCGACCCGGCGCAGAACCACACCTTCCGCGACCACTACCTCGAGCTCGAGCTGGACCTGTCCGACGTGCTGTTCCTGGCGACGGCGAACGTCGTCGAGGCGATCCCGGCGCCGCTGCTCGACCGGATGGAGCTGGTCCGCCTCGACGGCTACACCGAGGACGAGAAGGTCGTCATCGCCCGCGACCACCTGCTGCCCCGCCAGCGCGCGGTGGCCGGCTTCGCCGAGACCGACGTGACGATCGACGAGGACGCGCTGCGGATGATCGCCGGCGACTACACCCGCGAGGCCGGGGTCCGCGACCTGGAGCGCTCGATCGCGCGGATCCTGCGCAAGACCGCGGCGCGGGCGGCGGCCGGCGAGTGCGCGCTGCCGCTGTCGGTGGGCGCCGGGGACCTCAACTCCTACCTCGGCCGGCCGAAGCACACCCCGGAGTCGGCGGAGCGCACCGCGCTGCCGGGGGTGGCGACCGGGCTCGCGGTCACCGGCGCCGGCGGCGACGTGCTGTTCGTCGAGGCGTCGCTGGCCGACAGGGAGACCGGCGCGGACGGGGTGACGCTGACCGGCCAGCTGGGCGACGTGATGAAGGAGTCGGCCCAGATCGCCCTGTCCTACCTGCGGTCCCGCGGCGCCCAGCTGGAGCTGCCGGTGGGCGACCTGGCCGACCGCGGGGTGCACATCCACGTGCCTGCTGGCGCGGTGCCCAAGGACGGCCCGAGCGCCGGGATCACGATGACCACCGCGCTGGCGTCGCTGCTGTCGGGCCGGCCGGTGCGCGCGGACGTGGCGATGACCGGTGAGGTGTCGCTGACCGGGCGCGTGCTGCCGGTGGGCGGGATCAAGCAGAAGCTGCTCGCCGCGCACCGGGCCGGGATCACCACGGTCCTGCTGCCCCACCGCAACGGCCCGGACCTCGACGACGTGCCGCAGGCCGTGCGCGACGCGCTGACCATCCACCTGGTCAGCGACGTCCGCGAGGTCCTGGAGCTGGCGCTGGAGCCGGCGTTCACCTCCGGCCCCGCGCCGCTGGTGTCCGCCTGACCGCGGGCGTCCGACCCGCCTGGCCGCGGCCGACCGGCTAGGCCAGGCGGGTCCGGCCGCGCCCGTCGTGCACGGGGAAACGGGGGACCCGCGGGCCGACAGTGGCCGGCCTGGGCAGCGCCTCGACCGGCGGCGGGCCGTCGGAGGCCCGGACGCAGCGGGCCGGGACGCCGGCCCAGACCTCGCCGTCGCCGACGTGGCGCACGACCACCGCGCCCATGCCGACCAGCGACCAGGCGCCGACCGTCAGCCCTTCCCGGACGCTGCAGCTCTGCCCGAGGTAGGCGCCGGCCCTGGCGCGCACGTTGCCGGCGAGCGTCACGGCGGCGCACACGGTCACGTAGTCCTCGAGCACGACGTCGTGGGTGAGCACGGCGTTCGCCATCACCGCGACGTGCCGCCCGACCGTCACGTCGGCGGTGAGCACCGCCCCGGCCAGCAGTACCGAGCCGGGGCCGACCGTGCAGGATGGCGGCACCACCGCGCGGGGGTGGATGACCGTGGCGTAGCGGTCCTCACCGACGCCCAGGCCCTCCAGCCGCTGGCGCAGGATGGCCCGGGAGCGCCCGCGGCCCGGGCCGAGCAGCAGCCGGGCCCGGGGGTACTGCGCCACCCGCTCGATCCCGCCGAGCACCTGGGCGCCGCCGATCGGCGCGCCCCACAGCGCCGGGTTGTCGTCCAGGAAGCCGACGACGTGGTGGTCGCCGGAGGCGCGGGCCGCCTCGGCCGCCTCGCGCGCCAGCCCGCCGGCGCCGACGAGCAGCAAGGGCACTGGGCCGGCGCCGGTCACGACGTTCTTTATACGGCCCCGCGCCATTCGCCGTGACGCGAGGCTGCTCCGCGACAATCAGGACGCTACGGAGCACGACGGACGGACACGAGGTTGTCCGTCCGTTGCCGACATCGACTCAGGTCGAGAACAGCATCTTGGCCCAGCTGCTGTGCCGGTGGTGCCCGTAGCCGTGGCCCCAGGCTGGCTGGCCGTAGTGCTGCTGGGCGACGTGCGCGGGCGGAGCGGCGGGCGGCGGGGCCGCGTGCCACTGGGCCTCCAGGCGGGTGAGCGCCTCGAGCTCACCGTAGTCGAGGAAGATGCCCCGGCAGCCGTCGCACTGCTCGATCTGGACCCCGCCCCGGTTGTACGTGCGCATCACCGAGTGGCACTTCGGACACTGCATCGTGTAGCTCACGAGCGACCTGCCCATCGTGGTCGAATCCGTCGAGCCCGTAGCGTATCCACGGCGCGCCGTGGCGATCCATGACGTCGGCTTTCTGACGCCCGCGCCGCGGCCAAGGGCCCTGGGCGGCTGGCGCGGTCAGCCGCCGCCGGCCATGGCGGCGATGCGCCGGCAGCACTCGACGAAGGCGCGCCCGACCGGGTCGAGCCCCTCCAGGCCGTCGCCGCCGGCCGCCGGGTCGGCGCCGCCGGGCAGGGCCAGCCGGGCGTCGCCGCCACCGGCCGTGACGACGGCCCTCGCGGCGTATTCGACCGTGAACGTGCGGGCCGGCAGGTCGACCGCGGGCCACGGGTCGCCGGTCGCGGGCAGCGCCGGGCCGCCGGCGGACCGGTAGGCGGCGACGAGGCCGGCCCAGTCCTCGGGCGCCAGCAGCCCGGCGGCGAACCAGGCGGCCGGACGCGCCAGATCCCAGGCGGGGTCGCCGACGCCGAGATCGTCGATGTCGATCAGCCGCCACCCGGTCGCACCTACCCGCACCAGCTGGCCCATGTGCCAGTCGCCGTGGATCAGCGCCACCGGCCGGCCGGGCGCCACCGTCGACGCCGCCACCCGGCCGGGCAGCGACCGGTAGGCCGCGAGCACCACGGCGCGGGCCTCGGACAGCCCGGTCGCGCTCATGGCCTCGACCGACCGGGCGAGGCGGCGGCGCGGGTTGGCGGGCACGCCGCCGAGCCCGGCCGGCACCGGCGCGCGGTGCAGCCGGGCGAGCAGCTCCCCGGCCCGCTCCCACGGCGCGTGGTCGGCGTCGGCCAGGCCGAGCGCGTCCGCGAACGGCCAGGCGCTCACCCACCGCCCGCCCACCCGGGTGGCCAGGCCCGCGAGCGTCGCGTCGTCCGGCCCGCGCGCCGGCAGGGGCAACGGCGCGAGCAGCACCTGCGCCAACGACGGGTCGGCCGCCGCGCGCAGCCGGGCGGCCAGCGCCGCGGGGTCGGTGTCGTCGGCGTGGACCTTCAGCGCGACGGCACCGATGCGGACGATCATCCGGTCGTGCCGGGCCGACACCACGGTGGCCGGCCCCTCCCCGGCGCCCACCAGCGCGGCGACCCCGGCCAGCTCCGCCAGCGGCGGCACGCCCTCCATCGTCCGAATTCAACCCTGTGCGGGGCGGCGTGGGCCGCCGTGCTGGTGAAGTCGCGTGCGAGGCTGGAGAAGCGGGGTGGTGGGCCGGCCCCGCAGACCGGGCACGCGGGCCGGCCTGACGGTCCGCGCAGACCGGCAGGCCGGGCCGGTTGTCCAGGCTGGTTGTACAGGCCGGTTGTACACGCCGGTTGTTCAGGCCGCCAGGTGGTCAGGCGGCAAGGCCGGCCGGCGCGGCGGGTCGGCCAGGGGCGGCCGGTGTGCGGGCGCCACGGGCGTCCCGGCCGGACGCGGCGATGGGCATGGGGGTGAGTCCGCGGGTGGCCACGCTGCGGGTGCGACCAGGCGGCTGGCTGGTCGCGGCCGCCCTGCTGCTCGCGTTGTTCGTGCTGGTCGAGGCGCGCGACGGGGATGGCGGCGGGTCCCGCCGGGTCGTGCTGTGGGGCGACTCACTGGCCTGGGAGGCGCGCGAGCCGTTCCGCCGGGCGGCCGCGGCGGCCGGGGACACCGCGGTGATGCTGCGCACCTACGGCGGCACCGCGCCCTGCGACTGGCTGGACGACATCCGCCGGCAGTCCCGCCGCTTCCGGCCCGAGGTCGCGGTGCTGGCGTTCTCCGGCAACGCGGGCTCGGACTGCATGCGCGGCCGCGACCTCAGCACCGCCTACCGGGAGGACGTCACCGCGGCGGTGCGCCAGCTCGCCCGGCAGGGCACGCGGGTGCTGCTCGTCGAGGCGCCGGCCCGGCGCGACCAGGCGGTCGACGCGGCAGGGCAGACCGAGCTCGGCCGACTGTGGCGCCAGATCGCCGCCGCCAGGTCAGCCGAGGCCGACACCACCGTCGTCCCCGCCGGTCAGGCCGTGACCGACCATGGCCGCTTCGCCGAACGGCTGCCGTGCGCGCCGGGCGAGCAGTGCGAGCCGGACGGCACCGTGATCGTGCGCAGCCCGGACGGCGTGCACTTCTGCCCCCAGCAGCTGCCGCCGATAGCGCGCTGCCCGGTCCCCTCCCCCGGTGCCGAGCGCTACGGCCGGGCGATGGGCGACGCGGCGGCGCAGCTGCTCGGCCCGGCGCCAGGACGTGGCGCCGGGCCGTTCGCCTGACGGATCACGGCCGCCGCCGCCCGGTATGGCACGCGCTACACTCGCCCGGAGGCCGGCAGCCGGGGAGGGCCCGGGGGCCGCCAGTCGGGG
>JADGHD010000316.1 GCA_019689615.1 Frankia sp.
GTAGGACCCCAGGGCGCGGGACAGGGGCCGAGGGGAATCGGGGATGGCGCGCAGGGCGGGGCGGTGTCAGGACAACGCCGAGGCTTTGCCGGCGCCGAGGTAGGCCGCTTCCAGAGCGCCGCGGTCCGCTGCGAGCTCGGCGGCGGGCCCGCTGCGCACCACATCGCCGTGCACGAGCACGACGGCACGGTCCGACACCTCGAGCGCGAGCTGCACGTGCTGCTCGACCAGTACGACCACCGCCCCGGTCTCGTCGGCGATGCGCCGGACCACCGGAAGCAGCCCTTCGACGACCACCGGCGCCAGACCCATACTCATCTCGTCGATGAGCAGGACCCGCGGCTTCTGCACGAGCGCCCGTCCTACGGCGAGCATCTGCTGCTCACCGCCGGACAGCGCCCCGGCGGGCAGGTCGAGACGCGACGCGAGTGCCGGGAACAGGTCAAGCACCTCGTCGAGGGTGTGACCGCCCCGGCGGCTGGCGACTGCCAGGTTGTCGCGGACCGACAGGGTCGAGAACAGCGATCGGTCGTCGGGGACGAGCACGATGCCGGCCCGGTTGGCCGCGGCGGGCCGGCCGGATGGCAGCAGCCTGCCGCCGACGAGCACCTCACCGCGGAGCCGTGGCAGCAGCCCGGCGAGCGTGAGCATCAGCGTCGTCTTGCCGGCACCGTTCGGGCCGAGCAGGCCGACCACGGTGCCGGCATCTGCCACCAGGTCGAACGAGCGGAGCACGCGGACCGCACCGTAGCCGGCCGCGAGTCCCCGGACATCCAGCAGCGGACCGCCGCTCATGCCGTCACCTCCTGCGTACTGGTCCGGCCGTTCTGCTCGTCGCCGCCGGCCGGCAGGCGGCCGGTCCCGGGGTCCTGCGGGCCGATCGCGTGGGTGCTGCCCAGGTAGGCCTCGGCGACCAGGGGGTTGGCGCGTATCTCGGCCGGCGTGCCGTGGGCGATCGCCTTGCCGAAGTTGAGGACGTGGATCTCGTCGCACAGGGTGAGCACAAGGCTCATGTCGTGCTCGACCATGAGGATGGTGACGCCGCTGTCGCGTACGACTCGCAGTCGCTCGGCCAGCCACCGGCTCTCGGTCGTGTCCAGGCCGCCAGCTGGCTCATCGAGCAGCAGCACCCGCGGGCGTCCGACCAGGGCCCGCGCGATCGACACCAGCTGGCGCTGCCCCTGGGACAGCTCGCCCGCCGGCCGCTCGGCGATGTCGGTCAGGCCGAGCAGGTCGAGGGTGCGGGCAAGGTCGTCGTCGCCGCTGCCGTCGCGCCGCCCGGTGGAGGCGGTCAGGCCGACGATGACGTTCTCCCGGACGCTGAGGTCATCGTAAAGTTCGATGGCCTGGAAGGTGCGGCCGAGGCCGGCGCGGATGCGCTGGTGCGGGCGCATTGTGCCCAGGTCGACGCCGCCCAGGCGGACGGTGCCGACCGTGCGGGCGAAGCCGCTGAGTGCGTCGATCGCGGTTGTCTTGCCGGCGCCGTTCGGCCCGATCAGACCGACGATGCGCCCGGCGCCGACGTCGAGCGAGACGTCGGCGACCGCGACGACGCCGCCGTAGCGGACGGTGAGGCCGCGCACCGACAGCACGGGGGATGTCCCGTCGGCCTGGCCCGTGACGGTCACCTTTGGCGCGGAGCCCGAGCGGGACCCGCCCGCACCGGCAGTGCCGGCGGTCTCGGCGGCCGGCGCAGCGACGGCGCCAATACCGGCGGGGGCGGGCCGGCTGGCGGCGCGGCGCTTCTCCAGCAGCGCGTGAGCCGGGCCGACGACACCCTCCGGATTGAAGATCACCGTCATGACCAGCAGCAGCGCGATCGCGGTCTCGTACCACAGGCCGGTCGAGACCACCTCGCCGACCAGCACGTAGAGGATGCCGTTGACGGCGGTGACACCGGCGAGCAGGCCACCGGAGATGGAGGTGATACCGGCCAGGTAGGCGGCGCCGAAGAAGGTCAGGCCCAGCATCGCGGTGAACGGGGTGTAGGTGACGTTGCCCGCCTGGTAGGCCAGCAACGCCCCACCAAGCCCGGCGATGAACGCGCCGATCGCGAACGCGGCGATCTTGATCCGCACGACGTCGACGCCGGCCGCCGACGCTAAGCGCTCGTTGGCGCGCACCGCGAGCATCTGTGAGCCGAGCCGGCTGGTGCGCAGCCGGGCGACACCGAGCCCGACCAGTACGAGCACGACCAGGGCCAGCACGCCGAACCTGGCGCGGGGGAAGTCGGCACCCGCACCGATACCCAGGTCCCATCCGAAGATCTTCGGGGCGGGGACGGCGAGGCCGTCGGAGCTGACGATGTCGAGGTTGCGGAACCACAGCGCCTCGAGGGCGAACGCGAGCGCGAGCGTCACCACGGCCAGTGTCAGCCCGCGGATGCGCAGCGCCGGCAGCCCGATGACGACGCCGACGACGGCCGCGCCGAGCGCAGCGAGCAGCGGGGCCAGTGGGAACGGAATGTTCAGGTCCTCGGCGAGCGGGGGCACCAAGAACGCCGCGACTCCGGCGAGCGGCAGCTGGGCGAGGGTGACCTGGCCCGCATACCCCGTGACCACCACGACCGACAGGGCGATGACCGCGTAGAGCAGCGAGGAGATCAGCCCGAGGCGCAGCTCGCTGGCCAGGGCGAACAGCCCGGCCAGCACCAGCGCCGCCGGCACCAGGGTCGGGACCAGCAGGTGACGGGGCCGCGGTGCCCGGCCCAGGTTGGCGACGATGACCGCGCTGCGCCCGGGCAGCGGGCGGGCCCGCACGACGAGGACGACTAAGACCAGCGCGAGCGGGACGAGCTCGGGCAGCCCGGAGGCGGGCAGCCAGTCGTAGCTGTTCTGCAGGTACTGGGCCTCGGACTGCAGCGCGCCGATGAGGATGCCGGCGACGACCGCGACGACCCCGTTGCGGAAGCCGCCGGTGACGGCGGCAGCGAGCGCGGGGACCATGAACAGGGTGTAGGAGACCGGGATCAGCGGGACCAGCGGGGCGATCAGGACGCCCGCGGCGCCGGCGACCGCCGAGCTGATCATCCAGTTGCCGGCCGCGACCCGGTCTGGCGAGATGCCGCTGACGTAGGCGCCCTTCTCGCTCTCGGCGACGGCCCGGGTGGCAAGGCCAAACCTCGTCGTGCGGAAGGCCGCAGCCAGGACGAGCGCGAGAACGAGCACCGTCAGGGCGAAGTAGACCCGGTCGCTGGAGATGCTCAGCGACCCGACGGTCCAAAGCTCCACCGGGAAGATCGGCTGCACCGCGACGAGGTTCGTGCCGAGCTTCGCCGCGATGAGCGCGGTGACCAGCAGCGAGACGCCGAGCGCCGCGACCGCCTTGGCGACCGGCGGCGCGTTGCGCAACGGCCGGAATACCAGCAGGTGCAGCGCCAGGCCGGACAGTGCTGCGAACACGACCGCGGCCAGCAGCGCCGGCCCCAGCGGCCAGCCGCCCCCGATGTCCACCGTGTCGGGCAGACCGGGGACTAGCAGGAGCAGCTCACCGGCCCGTAAATGGGCGTACAGGTACGCAGTGATCAGCGCGATGCTGCCGGTCGCGAAGTTGATGACACCGGCACTGCGGTACGTGAGGGTGAGCGCGAGGGCCAGCGCGCCGAACACCGCCCCGTTCCCGAGTCCGAGAAGCAGGAACCTGATGTGCTCAATCATGATCTCTCCGGTTGATCGTTCCGGGCACGTGGGACGGCGATGACGCAGGCGGACCATGAGCGAGGCGCCTTGGGGCCGGCTGGCGAGCGAGCCGGAGGCCACCGGCCCGCAAGAGGGAATCTAGTTGGATGAATTTTTCTTACTTCACTGTTGCTGTCAACACATCGGTTCCACGGCAACCCCACGGCCACCCGGCCGACGTCAGGGCCGCAGCTCGCGAGGCAGGCCCAGCACCCGCTCCGCGAGGATGGTGCGCTGCACCTCGGAGGTCCCGGCGTAGATCGTTCCCGCCCGGGCGTTCAGCGAGACCTCCCACCAGCTGCGCGAGGACGCCGGGTCAGCGCCCGGGTCGTCGGTGCGCATCGGCCTCGACGGGCCCCTGCCGGTCAGGACCATCCCGTCGAGGCCCTCGATATCCAGGGCGAGCTGAGTGACCTCGCGGTGGTACTCGCTCCAGTAGAGCTTGGAGACCGACGACGCGGCCCCCAGCTCACCGCCGGCCAGGACGTCGGACAGGATCCGGTAGCCGAGGAAGCGCATTACCTCGACCCGGGCTCGGCAGTAGGCGAGCCGGCGGCGCACGGCCGGGTCCGCAGTCGCGCCCCGCCGCCGGGCGAGCTCCACCAGCCGGTCGAGTTCGGCCCGGAACAGGATCGGGTTCGTCGCCGCCTCTTCGCCGCGCTCGAATGTCAGCAGGGTGGAGGCGACCTTCCAGCCGTCGCCGGGCTTGCCGACGACGGCCTCCGCCGGGATGCGCACGTCGGTGAAGAAGACCTCGCAGAAGTCGGTGCCGCCGGTCATGTGCCGGATCGGGCGGACCTCGATGCCGGGCCGGTCCAGCGGCACGAGCAGGAACGACAGCCCGCGGTGACGGGGCGCGTCCGGGTCGGTGCGGGCGAGCACGAAGATCCCGGTGCTGCGGTCCGCGCCCGACGTCCAGATCTTCTGTCCGTTGATCACCCACTCGTCGCCGTCGAGGCGCGCACGGGTCGCCACCGACGCGAGGTCGGACCCCGCGCCCGGCTCGGAGAACCCCTGGCACCAGCGCTGCTCGCCGGACAGCAGCGCCGGGAGGATCTGCCGCTTCTGCCGCTCGGTCCCGTAGCGCAGCAGGGTGTTGCCCAGCATCTTCAGGCCGGTGGAGTCCTGCGGCTGCACGCCGAACGGCACGCCGGCCCGGGTCAACTCCTCGACCAGCGCAACCTGGTGCAGCGTCGTCAGCCCGCGGCCGCCGTACTCGACCGGCCAGGCGACCCCGAGCAGTCCTCGCCTGTACAGCGTCTGCCGCCACTGCTGGACGAACGCCCTGCTGGCCGCCGGGTCCTGGATCGCGCCGATGCCCCGCCAGTCCTCCGGCAGCTCCTCGGCGAGCACCGCCCCGACCTCGGCCCGGAACTCCTCCACGTCGGCGGGATACGTCGTGTCCATCCGACCTCCGTCCAGAAATTAGATAAACTATTTCTATCATCTCGTACCTTCAGATCAATCATCCTCCGGCCGTCCGAGCAGTCAGCCGGTCGAGACGCGAGGCATGCTTCCGCGGACGCGAAAAGATCAGAGGGAGACCTTGTGCGCTTCCGGTTCGATCCCGAACACGAAGAGCTACGCCGTGCTGTGCGGCGTTTTCTCGCCGAAGTCGCCGACGGGACGGCGCTGCGCCGCGACATGGCGACCGAGACCGGCTGGGACCCGGCCGTCTGGCGACGCCTGTGCGAGGAGCTGGAGCTGCCGGCGCTCGCCGTCCCGGAGGAGCACGGCGGCGCCGGATTCGGCCTTGTCGAGCTTGGCGTCGCGCTGACCGAGGCCGGACGCGCCCTGTTGTGCGCCCCGCTACTGTCGACCTCGATCGCGATCCAGGCGCTGCTGGCGGCCGGCGATCCGGCGGCGGCCGCCCACCTGCCCGGCCTGGCCGCCGGCACGGCCGTCGGAACCCTGGCTGCTCGCGAACCGGGACGCAGCTGGGACGCGACGCCCGCCACCCGTGCCACGCCGGGGCCTGACGGCTGGACCCTGACCGGCCGCAAGGACTGGGTGCTCGACGGCCACACCGCCCAGCTGCTCATCGTGACCGCCACGGCCGACGCCGACGGCAGCGGCGGCGTTCGGCAGGTCCCGGCCACATCCCTCTTCCTCGTGGAGGCGGGCGCGTCGGGCATGTCGACCCGCCTGCTCGACACCGTCGACCAGACCCGCAAAGCCGTCGAAGTGACGTTCGACGCCACGCCGGCGGTACCGCTGGGCGCGCTTGGATGCGGGGACGAGCCGCTGCGGCGCACCCTGGACCGCGCGGTCGTGCTGCTGGCCGCCGAACAGGTGGGGGTGGCGCAGGCGTGCCTCGCGACCGCGACCGACTATGCGGGCCAGCGTCACCAGTTCGGCCGGCCGATCGGCTCGTTCCAGGCGATCAAGCACAAGCTCGCGAACGTCCTGCTGGAGGTCGAGGCGGCCCAGGCCGCGGCGATGTACGCGGCCTGGGCCGCCGACAACCGGCCGGACGAACTGCCCGAGAC
>JADGHD010000317.1 GCA_019689615.1 Frankia sp.
CCACTAGCCGCTCGAACGGCCGGCGCGTGCACAGCCAGACCTCCGCCCCGGCCGCCGCCGCCCGCGCGGCGAAGTACCCGCCCACCGCGCCGATGCCGATCACGGCGACCCGCGCCGCCGGCACGCCCGTCCGCGGCGGCTTCGGGCGCACCAGCCGCCCGGTGACGAAGTCCATCTCCGGGCCCGGTGGCGCCGCCGTCCCCGTCCGTGCCCGGGGCGCTCCCACCGGCCCGTCGGGAGCGGGCTGGCCCGCCGGTGCGACCGCGGCCCCGGCCACGGCGGCCCCATCGGCCGTGGCCGTGGGGCGGGTAGGCCGCGGCGAGGCGGCCGCGGAGTCGGACATGACACGAGCGTGCCGCACCCGCCCCGGCAAAGGCCAGCCGGGCCGCCAGCGCGCCCCGGCCTACGGCTGCCGGCTGACCTGGGCCAGCGCCTCGGCCAGGTGGTCGACCTCGGCGAGGGTGTTGTAGACGTGCGGGCTGACCCGCAGCGCCGGGACCGCGTCCCGCGCCCGGTCCGCGCCGATCGCGGTGGTCAGGACGCCGTGCTCGGCGTACAGGCGGGAACGGACCACCGCCGGGTCGAGCCCGGGCGGCGGGAGCAGGGTGACGATCGCCGTCGGCGTCGCCACGTCCTCCCCGATCCGCCAGCCGGCGACCCCGTCCAGCCGCCGCCGCGCCGCCGCGCCGAGGGCGTGCAGCCGTTCCCGGACCAGAGCCGGTCCGGCCGCGGCGAGCTCCGCCAGCGCGGCCGCGAACCCGACCTGGGCGGCCACCGGCGCCTCACCCAGGTGAAACCGGGTCATCCCGGCCGCCGGCACGATCCGGCCGTCGGTCAGCGCGCTGGGCCGCGTGCCCGCCGTCCCAGCCGGTCCGGCGCCGCCCTGGCCGCCGGCACGGCCGTCCTGGCGCGGCTGCCAGCCGGAGTTGTAGCCGCTCGGGCTGGGCGCGGCCAGCCGGTCGACGAACTCGGGGCGCACGGCGAGGAACCCGGCACCGCGCGGCCCACACAACCACTTGCGCGACGTGCCGACATAGGCGGCTATCCCGCCGGTCGCGCCGGCAGCGGTGACGTCGATCTGGCCGAGCGACTGGGCGACGTCGAGCAGGACCGGCACCCCGGCGTCCCGGCACAGCGCCGCGACCGCCGCGGTCGGCTGCACGGTCCCGCGCTGGCTGGGCACCTCGGGGAAGGTCACCAAATCGAGTTCGCTCAGCGCCGCCGGCCCGTCGCCCCGGGCCAACGCGTCGACGTCGATCAGCCCGTCCGCCAGCACCGGCAGGTCGACCAGCTCCAGCCCGTCGCGGACGGCCCTGGCCTGCAGCGTCAGCAGGTTGGACGCGAAGGCGCTGGGGACGACCCCGACCCGGGCGCCGCGCGGCAGCGGCCAGGCCTCGACCAGGGCGGCGAACGCGTCAGACGCCGAGTGGTGGTACGCGACGTCCGCCGCGGTCAGGGCCGGGTCGAGCAGGCCGGCGAGCACCGCCCGGCCGCCCGTCAGCGTCTCGGCCGCCGCTTCCAGCGCGATGTAGGCACCGGTGGTTGTCTCCGCCAGCAGGTAGTCGGTCATCGCCGCGATGACCGTCCGGCTGGTGCGGGCCGCGGCGGCCGCGTCGAGATGCCGGATCGGGGCGGGTTCGCGGGCCAGCCGCCACGCCTCCCCCAGCTCCGGCGCCGGCAGTCCGGTGTCGGCCGGCCGCAGTGCCGGTGGCGGCGTGCCCGGCTGCTTCCCTGGCGAGTCGGCCACCGCGGCGCCGGTCCGCGGCTGGCCCGCCGCCACGCCGCGCCCCGGGAGTACCGCCTGGCCGCTGGGCTGTTGGCCTGCTTGCCTGAACGTCTCGGTCACCGCCCCAGCGTGACATCCCGTCCACGGACTGCGGGCGCACTCGCGTCAGCCCGGCTGGGCCGGCGGCGGGTGAGCGACGCCCGCCCGGCCCGGCTGCCGGCGTGGCCCGGAATTCCTGGGATGATCCGGCGAGTTGCTGGTGGCGTGCGGCACTGCCGCGGCGCGTGACCGGCCCGGCGGGGACCCGCCCGGCCCGCGTCCGTCCGCCGCCCGGCGCGGCGACGCGCTCGACGCCCGCGCCGCTGACGAAGCTGATGCCGCGTACAGGCTGATGACGAGAGGACGTAGATGAGTGACCGCGTGACGACCACGGCCGTCCGGCTGCTGACGGCGGGCGAGCCGGCGCGGGTGGTGGACGGCGTCGAGCTGCCGGAGCCCGGCGACGGCGAGGTGCTCGTCACCATCGACCACGCCGGGGTGAACCCGATCGACAGCTACGCCGCGGCCGGCATCGTCGGCGACACCAGCCGGCTGCCGCGCACCCTCGGCGTCGAGGGCACCGGCCTGCTGCCGGACGGCCGGCGGGTCGTGGTGACCGGCGTGGGGATCGGGCTGACCAGGGACGGCACCTGGGCGGGCGCGGCCGTCGTGCCGGCGGAGTGCGCGATCGAGGTGCCGGCCGGCGTCGACCCGCCGCAGGCCGGCTCGATCGGCATCGCCGCGGTGACCGCCTACGACGTGGTCCACCGGCTCGGCCGGGTCAGCGCCCAGGACCGGGTGCTGGTGCTCGGCGCCGCCGGCGGGGTCGGGGTGGTCGCCGTCCAGCTGGCGAAGATGGCCGGGGCGAGCGTGCTCGGGCAGGTCGGCAGCGCAGCCAAGGCCGACACGGTGCGGGCGCTCGGGGCCGACGACGTCGTGGTGGCCAGCGCGGCGGAGCTGGTCGAGGCGGGCAGGGCGGCCGGCTGGCGCGCCCCGACGCTCGTCATCGATCCACTGGGCGGCGCGTTCACCTCGGCGGCGATCGAGCTCGCCGAGCCGGGGGCCCGGATCGTGCTGCTGGGGGTGTCCGCCGGCGTCGAGATCCCGTTCCCCGGCCGGCTGTTCTACCGCAAGGGCCTGACCTTGCTCGGCTACGGCGGGCTGCTGGTCACCGCCGAGCAACGGACCACGGCAATCCGGGCGCTGGCCCAGGAGCTCGCCGCCGGCCGGCTGCGCATCCCGGTCGACGAGGTGCTCCCGCTGGAGAAGTTCGCCGACGCGTTCGCCCGGCTGCGGGACCGCTCGGTCATCGGCAAGGTGGTCCTGCGCACCCAGCCCTGAGACCGGGCGTTCCGCGCATTGTCACTGTCATATTGACAGTGACAGATGACACTGTCACCCTGGCAGGGTGAGCACGGAGCTGTGGACGCTGGAGCAGCTCCCGGACCAGGTCGCCGCGCTGCTGGCCGAGGACTACGACGGCCAGCGCAGCGGCCGGGTCCGGGAGCTGCCGAACGCCCGCACCATCCGCTGGTACACCACGATCGGGCTGGTCGACCGGCCCCTGCCCACCCGGGGACGCGCGGTCCGCTACGGCCGCCGCCACGTCCTGCAGCTGGCCGCGGTCAAGAAGCTGCAGGCCCAGGGCCTGCCCCTGGCCGAGGTCCAGCAACGGCTGATCGGCGCCTCCGACCGCGAGCTGGCCGCGATCATCGGCCCCGCCGCGGCGGGGCTGCTGGCCGGGCCCACCGCGGCCACCACCAACGCCACCCCCGGCCGCGGCGCCGGCAACGGCGCGGCCGGCGGCAACGGCCACCCCGTCGGCACCGACGCCAGCCCTCGGGCCGGCGCCTTCTGGCGACGCGCGGCCCACCCGCCGCCGGCCCGCGCCGCGGCTCTCCCGGCCACCGAACCACCCGCTGGTGCGCCGTCGCCTGCCTCACCACCCGCCACCGAGCGGCTGGCCGCCGAGCCGCCCGCCGCCATGGCCGCCGAGCCGCCCGCCGCCATGACCGTCGTGCCGGCCGTGCGGCTTGGTGACAGTGTCACGCTCGTGCTCGCCGCGGCACCCCGGCCGCCGGACGCCGCCGAGCTGGCGGCGATCAGGGAGCAGGCGGCCGCACTCCTCGACCTGCTCGGCCGGCTCGGCCTGGCACCCGACGCCCAGAGAGGACGGGCACGGCAATGACCCAGCACATCGACCGTGTCGAGCTGATCGGCCCCGGCCCGGCCGTCACCACCGCCGGCCCGCTCCCCGACCCCGCGCCGCCGGCCCAGCCGCCGGAGGAGGACGGCCTGGGGTGCCTGCGGACCGCGCGCGGCAACCTGCCGCTCGCGGCGATCGACGTCGCCGCCACGATCACCGGCCTGGCCTCGACGACCCGGCTCACCCAGGGCTTCCACAACCCCTACGACGAGCCGCTCGAGGCGACCTACATCTTCCCGCTGCCGCCGCGGGCCGCGGTGACCGCGCTGCGGATGGAGGCGGACGACCGGGTCGTCGACGCGGTGCTCAGGGAGCGCGGGCAGGCGCGGGCAGACTACGACGCCGCGGTCAGCCAGGGCCGGCGGGCCTCGATCGCCGAGGAGGAGCGCCCGGGCGTCTTCACGATGCGGGTCGGCAACATCATGCCCGGCGAGCGGGTCAGCGTCCGGCTCACCCTCGCCGGCGAGCTGGCCTACGAGGACGGCACGGCGACCTTCCGCTTCCCGCTGGTCGTGGCGCCCCGCTACATACCGGGCACCCCGCTGCCCGGCGAGCAGGTCGGCGACGGCACACAGCTCGACACCGACGCCGTCCCGGACGCCTCCCGGATCAGCCCGCCGGTGCTGCTGCCCGGCTTCCCCAATCCGGTGGCGCTGTCGGTCGAGGTCGACATCGACCCGGCCGGCCTGCCGGTGACCAGCGCCGCCAGCAGCCTGCACACCGTGATCACCGACCGGGACGGCGACCGGCTTCGGGTCCGCCTCGCCCCGGGCGAGCGGCCCAACCGCGACTTCGTGCTCCGGCTGGCCTTCGCCGCCGACGCCGTGCGCACCTCGCTGGCCGTCCTGCCCGACGACGCCGCCACCGGCGACGACGACAGCACCGGCGACAACGACAGCACCGGCGACGAGGCGGGTGGCGGCTCGGCGCAGGGCGGGACGTTCGCGCTGACGATCCTGCCGCCCGCCGGCTCCGGCCAGGCGCGTGACCGGGACGTCGTGATCATCCTCGACCGGTCCGGCTCGATGGGCGGCTGGAAGATGGTCGCCGCCCGGCGCGCCGCCGCCCGGATCGTGGACACGCTGCGCGGCGGCGACCGGTTCGCCGTGCTCGCCTTCGACAACTGGGTCGAGACCCCGCCGACGTTGCCGTCGGACACGCTGGTCGAGGCGAGCGAGCGCAACCGGTTCCTCGCCGTGGAGTTCCTGGCCAGGGTGGACGCCCGCGGCGGGACCGCGATGCTCGCGCCGCTGCGCCAGGCCGCCGCGCTGCTGGGCGGCGGCGACGCGACGGCGGGCGAGCGCGAGCGGATCGTGGTGCTGGTGACCGACGGCCAGGTCGGCAACGAGGACCAGCTGCTGCGCGAGCTCGCCAGCGGCTTCGCCGGCGCCCGGGTGTTCACGGTCGGCATCGACCGCGCCGTCAACGAGGGGTTCCTGCGCCGCCTGGCCGGGCCGACCGGCCGCTGCGAGCTGGTCGAGTCGCAGGAGCGGCTCGACGAGGTGATGCGCCACATCCATCGCCGGATCGACGCCCCGGTCGTCACCGGCCTGCGGCTGGCGCCGGCCGACGGCCCCGGCACGCTCGCGGTCGACGAGAGCTCGCTGTGCCCGCGGCCGCTGCCCGACCTGTTCCCCGGCGCCCCGGTCGTGATCCGGGGCCGGTACACCGGCACGCCCACCGGCACCGTCACGGTCACCGGCGGCGACGGCTGGCGGGCGAGCGCGGCGGCGACGCCGAGCACCGACCAGAGCCTTGCGGCCCTGTGGGCCAGGGCGCTGATCCGCGACCTGGAGGACCAGTACGTCGCCACCGACCACTGGGCCGACCGGGCGGCCATCGACGCGCTCGAGCGGCGCGTCGTCGAGACCTCGCTGCGCTGCCGGGTGCTGTCCCGGTTCACCGCGTTCGTCGCGGTCGACCAGCGGGTCGTCAACGAGGGCGGCACCCGGCGCCGGGTCACCCAGCCGGTGGACCTGCCCAGCGGCTGGGAGCCGCAGGAGCCCGCGGCCCCGGGGATGGTCATGGCCCCGGCACCGCTGGCCGCCGGGGCCGCGCTGGCCGGGGCGCCCGTCGCCTACGCCGCGCCCCCGCCGGGCCCGCTCTCCCCCGCCGCCTGGTCCGGCCAGGCGGTGTACCGCAAGGCCGCTCCCGGGCGCGGCGGCGGGCGGGGCCGGCGGCCCCGCCGGGCGG
>JADGHD010000318.1 GCA_019689615.1 Frankia sp.
GGGTGGGCGGGGCGGCCGCGGCCCCCCCGGCCCGCGCGCCGCGCGGCCAGGGCGGCGAGAGCCTTGCCGTTGATGAGGCCGCCCGGCAGCCGGATGCGGGCCAGCCCGCTGTCGGCGGCCTCGTGCAGGACGAGAGTGCCGGGGCAGCGGTCGGGCCGCGGCGGGGTGTTCTTCACCGCTACGACGGTCTCACCGCTACGACGCGGTGCCGGTGGCCGATTCGACCGCCAGGGACGCCGGGCTGCCCGTCCTGGCCTTCGCCGCGGCGGGCTCGAGCAGCCGCTGGGCGAGCGGGCCGAATACCAGGCCGAGCGTGCCCCAGAGGATCAGCTGCGCGCCGACCGAGTAGAGCCGGAACGCGTACACGACGTCCGCGGGGAAGCCGGGGAACACGATGTTCCCGTCCGGATCGAGCAGCGGCTGGGGGATGTCGGTGTCAGGGCTTCCCACGCTCAGCGAGCCGAACGACGGCAGGAACCCGTACAGCAGGCCGACGGCCACGAGGAACGCGGCGCCGGCGAGCAGGGTGGCCGTCCAGGCCGAGTAGCGGGCCCGCAGCTGGCGGCCGAGCATCACGGTGAGCACGCCGACGATGACCGATGCAGCCACCAGGGACAGGTACAGCGCGCCGCGCTCGGTGATGGTCTCGTCGTCGCCGACCGCGGGCGGGCTCGCCGGGTACTTGAGGAAGGGCACGAGGAAGACGGTCACGAACCCGCCGAGGGCGACGAGCAGCGCGAGCGTGCGGGCGCGCACGGCGCCCACCCGCTGGTAGGCGGCGGTGAACGCGACCGCGTACAGGCCGCCGATCGCGATCGCGAAGGCGACGATGCCGACCCCGATGCCGACGTTGGCCTGGACCGTGCGGCTGAAGACCTCGTGCTCGTGCGCGTGCGCCACGAGTCCCGCGGCGTGGTCGAGCGCGTGCTGGGCCTCGGCGCGGCCGTCCTCGTAGGCGATCGCCTTGTCGATCTGGGGCTCCGCGAAGATGCGGGCGAACACGAAGGCGAGCAGGCCCGCGGCCAGCCCGCTCAGCATCCCCCGCAGAATGAGCTTCTTTTCCATACCGCTCCCCGTTTGTGGGCGCGCGGCGTCATGGACACCGGGCGCGGCGTTGGGTCACCCGCGCACAGGCGGGCGGGCATGCGCCGGCCGATCAGTCCTTTCCCAGCGGTTGACCGGCGGGCACGACACACAGGCGTGACGGACTCGCCTGTGCCAGCCGGGACCGACCGGCGCCGATTTCCTGTCCCGGCCTACCTGAGCCGCGCGCAGCGGCACCGGCCGGGCAAGGACAGAGAAAGCGCGACAACCATTTTTCGCGCTCTCGAGGGCCACTTTGAAACCGTGGGACCCGGGCGGCTGGAAAGGCCGGTGAACCCTCCATCGACCTCGCCGGACCACGCCGGCCGTGACCGGCTGAGGGTCGAGCTGGAGAAGGTTCAGTGGCAGGGGAAGGCGAGGAAGTGGCGCGCGTCGTGCACGAACTCGTGGATGTGCGTGTCCGAGCCGAACAGCGAGGTCATGCCCTGGTCGACCCCGACGAAGTAGTAGACGGCGAGGCCGGCCACGATCATCAGCGTGGTCCAGAGAAACGATGTGGGGACCGGGAGTGCCGCGGCTCTGCTCGCGATGGGTGTGTCGGTGCTCAAGGCGATGCCCTCTCTGGGATGACGCGTCCCGATGCAGTGCTGCCCAGGCGGCCGAAGACCTGACTTACGGCTCGTCGGGCGAGCCGATCACAGTGGCGCGACCGTGCCGGATTCTCACCGGCTTCCTCTGCCGCCTGGCTCGACCAGGTTAGGTCGTGCAAGGCGGATGGGTCAATGTGACGGACGTTTTTTCCGCCGGGTTTCGGCGCGTCGGCGCTGGCCGGTTGGCGTCATCGGGTACGGCCTTCGACGTCGCCCTCGGCGCGCAGGTAGACCTCGCGCAGCGCGTCGAGTGTCCCCGGTTCCGGTGCCGCCCACATTCCCCGGTCGACGGCCTCCAGGAGGCGCTCGGCGATACCGTGCAAGGCCCACGGGTTCGCCTCGGCGAGGAACCTCTGGTTTTCCGGGTCCAGCACGTAGGCCTGGCTGACGGCCTCGTACATCCAGTCGGCCACCACCCCGGCCGTCGCGTCGTAGCCGAACAGGTAGTCGACGGTGGCGGCGAGCTCGAACGCGCCCTTGTAGCCGTGGCGGCGCATCGAGGCGATCCAGCGCGGGTTGACGACGCGCGCCCGCACCACCCGGGCCATCTCCTCGTCGAGGGTGCGGGTGCGGACCGCGTCGGGCCGGGTCGAGTCGCCGACGTAGGCCCGCGGGCTGCGGCCGGTCAGCGCCCGCGCGGTCGCGATCATGCCGCCGTGGTACTGGAAGTAGTCGTCGGAGTCGGCGATGTCGTGCTCGAGGCTGTCTGTGTTCTTCACCGCGACGCTGATCCGGCGGTAGGCGGCCGCCATGTCCTCCCGCGCCGCCCGGCCGTCCAGGCCGCGGCCGTAGGCGAACCCGCCCCAGGCCGCGTACACCTCGGCGAGGTCGGCGTCGTCGTGCCAGGTCCCGGCGTCGACGAGGGGGAGCAGGCCCGTCCCGTAGGCGCCCGGCTTCGACCCGAAGATGCGGGTCGTGGCCCGTCGGCGGTCGCCGTGGGCCGCGGTGTCGGCGTCGGCATGCGCCCGGACGTAGTTGTCCGCCGGGTCCTCGTCGAGGTCGGCGACGAGCCGGACGGCGTCGTCGAGCAGGTCGACGACGTGCGGGAACGCGTCGCGGAAGAATCCGGAGACGCGCACCGTGACGTCGATGCGGGGCCGGCCAAGCTCGGTGAGCGGGATCGGCTCCAGGCCGCGCACCCGTCGCGACGCCTCGTCCCACAGCGGGGCGACGCCGAGCAGCGCGAGGATCTCGGCGACGTCGTCGCCGGAGGTGCGCATCGCCGAGGTGCCCCACGCCGACAGGCCGACCGAACGCGGATACCCGCCGGTGTCGGCGACGTGGCGGGCCAGCAGTGACTCGGCCATTGCGCGGCCGGTCTCCCAGGCCAGCGGGCTGGGTATCGCCCGCGGGTCGACGGCGTAGAAGTTGCGTCCGGTCGGCAGCACGTTGACCAGCCCGCGTAGCGGCGAGCCGCTCGGCCCGGCGGGGATGTAGCCGCCGGCCAGCGCGTGCAGAACCCGGCCGATCTCGTCGGACGTGCCGGCGAGCCGGGGCACGATCTCGGTGGCCGCGAACGTGAGCGCGGCCGTGACGGCGGCGCGGTCGGCGCCCCGGGCTACCGCCCTGCCCGGGCCGGCCGATCCACCACTCGCGTCGGCCGCGCCGAGGACCTCGGCGACCACCTCCGTTACGGCGGCCGGGTCCCAGCCGCGGTCCTCCAGCCCGCGGACGAGGGCGCGGGCGACGGCCTCGACCGCGTCGGTGCGCGCCGTGCCCTCCCCGTCGCCGAGCCCGAGGGCCTGGCGCAGGCCGGGCAGCGCGACGACGCCGCCCCACAGCTGGCGGGCGCGCAGCATCGACAGCACCAGGTTGACCCGGGCCTCGCCGGTGGGCGCGCTGCCCAGCACGTGTAGCCCGTCGCGGATCTGCGCGTCCTTGATCTCGCACAGCCAGCCGTCGACGTGCAGCAGGAACTCGTCGAACTCGGCGTCATGCGGCCGGTCGGCCAGGCCCAGGTCGTGGTCGAGCCTGGCGGCCTCGATCAGCGTCCAGATCTGCGCGCGGATCGCCGGCAGCTTCGCCGGGTCCATCGCCGCGATCTGGGCGTGCTCGTCGAGCAGCCGCTCGAGGCGGGCGATGTCGCCGTAGCTGTCGGCCCGGGCCATCGGCGGGACGAGGTGGTCGACGATCGTGGCGTGCGCCCGCCGCTTCGCCTGGGTGCCCTCGCCCGGGTCGTTGACGAGGAACGGGTAGACCAGCGGCAGGTCACCGATGGCTGCGTCCGGCGCGCACCCCGCCGACAGGGCGGCAGCCTTGCCGGGCAGCCACTCGAGGTTGCCGTGCTTGCCGACGTGCACCACGGCGTGCGCGCCGAAGCCCACCCCGTCGACGTCGGGGGAGCTGCGCAGCCAGTGGTAGGCAGCCAGGTAGTGGTGACTCGGCGGCAGCTCGGGGTCGTGGTAGATCGCGATTGGGTTCTGGCCGAACCCGCGCGGTGGCTGAATGAGGATCACCACGTTGCCCGCGGCAAGGGTGGCCAGCACGATCTCCCCGTCTGGGTCGGTCGACCGGTCGACGAACAGGTCGCCGGGCGCCGCGCCCCAGTGCTCCTCGACCGCGGCGCGCAGGTCGGCGGGCAGGGTGGCGAACCAGCGCCGGTAGACGGCGGCCGGGATCCGGACCGGGCTGCCGGCCAGCTGCTCGGCCGTCAGCCAGTCCTCGTCCTGCCCGCCGGCCTCGATCAGCGCGTGGATCAGCGCGTCCCCGTCGCCGGTGGCGAGGCCGGGCAGCGCGCCTGGTCCGTCGGCCGGGCCCAGGTCGTAGCCGGCGGCCCGCATCGCCCGCAGCAGTGCCAGCACGCTGGCCGGGGTGTCCAGGCCGACGGCGTTGCCGATCCGGGCATGCTTGGTCGGGTAGGCCGACAGCACCAGGGCCACCTTCTTGTCCGCGTTCGGCACATGGCGCAGCCGGGCGTGGCGGACCGCGATCCCGGCGACGCGGGCCGCCCGTTCCGGGTCGGGCACGTAGCGGGTCAGGCCGTCGTCGTCGACCTCCTTGAACGAGAACGGGACGGTGATGATCCGCCCGTCGAACTCGGGGATCGCGACCTGCGTCGCCGTATCCAGCGGCGACAGCCCGTCGTCGGCCGCCTCCCATGCCGCCCGCGGCGACGTCACCGTCAGTGCCTGCAGGACCGGCACGTCCAGCGCGGCGAGCGCGCCGACGTCCCAGTCCTCGTCCCGGCCGCCAGCTCCGGCGTCGGCGGGGACCGCGCCGGCCGCGCCGCCGGCGGCGAGCACCGTCGTGACCAGCGCGTCCGCGCGGCCGAGCTCGGCCAGCAGCGCCTCGTCGGCGGCGCGCAGCGACGCGCAGAAGATCGGCACCGCCCGTCCGCCGGCGGCCTCGACCGCGTCGGCGAGCGCGTCCACGAACGCGGTGTTCCCGGCCAGCTCGTGTGCTCGGTAGTAGAGGATCGCGACGGTCGGACGGGGCAGCGCGGCGAGCGGTGCCGGGTCGGGCCGGGCGCGGACACCCCAGGGTGGGGTCGGCACGGGCGGGCCGAACCCGTGCCCGGTGAGCAGCAGCGTGTCGGACAGGAACCGGGCCAGCTGGCGCAGGTTGTCCGGGCCGCCGTGGGCGAGGTAGGCGTGCGCCTGCGCGGCGACCCCGGCGGGCACGGTCGACAGTTCCATCAGCTCGGCGTCGGGGGCGAGCTCACCGCTGAGCAGGACGGCCGGCCGGCCGCTGGCGAGCACCGCGCCGACGCCCTCCGGCCAGGCCCGCCGGCCGCCGAGCAGCCGCAGCACGACGATGTCGACGCCGTCGAGCAGGGCCGGCAGGTCGTCAACCGTCAGCCGGGCCGGGTTGGCCAGCCGGTAGTCCTCGCCGGTGGCGTGGGCGCACGACAGGTCCGTGTCGGACGTCGACAGCAGCAGGATCACGGTCGGCTCCCCTGGTCGGGCACAGATCGAGACGGTTGGCCGGGCCTCCCGGCCGCCGCGGCCGCCGCGCGGGCCGCGGCGACGAAGCGGGTGGCGGCCCCGGGCAGGCCGGCCCAGTGGACATGCAGGTAGGAGGCGTGGATGCGGCCGCGGACGAAGCCCTCCGCGACCTCGTCGCCGGCGGCGTGCCAGCGCCAGGCGGGCCGGGACCCGTCCGCGCTGGCACCGGCCGGCGGGATGGTGGCCGTCCGGT
Organism: Frankia sp.; assembly: GCA_019689615.1. Classification (GTDB taxonomy): domain Bacteria; phylum Actinomycetota; class Actinomycetes; order Frankiales; family Frankiaceae; genus Pseudofrankia. The sequence continues at coordinate 5,832 of JADGHD010000318.1, forward strand.
GGAACTCGTGCCCGCGCACGACGGTGCCCCGCGCAGCCAGCACCGAGTCGGCGACGGCGACCGCCTCCCGGTACCCCAGGGTGAGGCGGGGTGTCATCGTCGCCGCAACCTCGGGCAGCGCGCCGCACATCGGCTGGCCGTCCAGCGACCGGCACAGGTAGAGCAGCCCGGCGCACTCGGCCGCGACCGGCGCGCCAGCGGCGGCGAACGCGCGGACGCTCGCCCGCAGGGCGGCGTTTGCGGCGAGCGCGGCAGCGTGCACCTGCGGGAAACCGCCGCCGAGGACCAGCGCCGCCGTGCCGGCGG